>JASHYE010000193.1 GCA_030043155.1 Candidatus Acidiferrales bacterium
TCCATTCAGCACCCAATTCGTTCCTCCGTTATTGCACAGACCACTCCCCGAAGTTGGATTGCCCACCGAACCGAGGGCGCCGACAAAGAGTCCGGCGTTATTGCTGGTGAGGGGATTGGTGCCCGGGATCTGTGTGCTCCCGTCGCTCGTGCTGGTTACCACCACGTAGAACACCCCGCCGGTCGCGTACGATAGCACGTTTTCTATGTTCAGCGACGACGTGGCGGAGCCGACGATTGTGGCTCCCGAGAGAGCGCCGCTCGAAATGGAACCGTCTGTTAGGGCAGTAGCGGACGAGGATCCCGGCGCGTACCAATACCATTGGTAGGCCGGCGTGCAGCCGGTGCATGTCGCGCTAGCGCTGTAGCTCGCCAGAGTATTCGCGGAGATGTACTCGGTTTGTGGCTGGTTGGTTATCTGCATAACAATGCCGGCACCGACCGCCAGCATCACGTGATTCGAAACAGCGGTGCCGTATTGATTTGTGACCACGACGAAGTAGTTGTCGCCGTCATTGCTCTGTGCCGTCTCGCTGGCGGGGACGGTGTAGGTGGTGCTCGTCGCTCCGGAAATTGCAATGCCAGCAGTGCTGGACATCCCAGTAGACTGGTATGGCACCTCGTACCACTGATAGGTGAGCGTGCCCGGGCCAGAGGCGGTAACGGAAAATGTGGCCGTTCCGCCGACCGTCGCCGTCGTGCCGACAGGCTGAACGACGATCGTTGGCGGCACAGCCGTATCGGTGCCGCTCACGGTCAAGGTCGCCGCTGTGCTGGTCAGCGTCGCGTCCGTACAGTCGCTATCCGTCACGGTTGCGTAGTACTGGTTTCCATTATCAACTGTGGTGAGAGCGGGGGTAGTGTAGCTGCTGGAGTTGGCGCCGCTGATCGGCGTTCCGCTGCCGGGCGTTCCGCTATACCACTGGTAGCTGAGCGTGCCTGTTCCTGTAGCAGAAATGGAAAAAGTGGCCGTCTGGGTTGCATAGACACTGACCGACGCCGGGTTCCCGGTGATCGTCAGAGTTGTGGGCGATACCACATTCAGGATGGCCGTGTTGGAAGTGGCGTTGCCGGCCGGATTGCTCACAACTGCGTCATAACTTCCGCTGTCGCCGAGGGTGAGGCTCGTAAAGGTGAGCACCGGGCCAGAGCCCACCGCACTGCCACCATCGAGCCACTGATAGCTGGTGGCGTAATTCGCGGCTACATTCAGAGTTGCGCTGTAGCCGACGCAGGCATTCTTACCCACGGGTTGAGTTGTAATGACGGGTCCGCTCACCGTTGCAATTGTGCTGGCCGAGACGGCAGGATTGTCCACGCTGGTGGCGGTGATGGTGAACGGGCCAATTGTATCGGGGCTGGTCCACACGCCAGAGGAGCTGATGCTGCCGCCCGAAGCGCTCCAAGTGAGCGAGTCAGTTGCTCCGCCAGAGGCGGTAGCGGTGAAGTCCACCTCTCCTGGACCCGAGGTCTGATCCGCGGGAGACACTGGAGTGATGGTCACCGGCGTCGGGGTTGCCGTGAAGGTCGCGGTCGCGGTATTCCCGCCTGTGCCCGTAACCGTGAGGGTGTAGGTCTTTGCGGCTGTGATTGCGGGAGTCGGATATGAATTGCCGCTGGCTGCAGAGGATGTAATGTTTGAGCTTCCCAGTCCCGTTGAACCGATCTTCGCCGTGCCTCCAGAGAACGTAGGAACCAGGTTGATCGACGCCCCAAATGCCGGGCTTGCGGTGCTGCCCACCAGGCTGGATGCGACAGGAGTTGAGTAGACTGCGGTGAAGCTGACCGTCGTCGTGGCCGTCGCATAATTGCCGGAGGCCGCCTGGCTGGCACCAAGAACCACCGGGCCGGCTCCAGTGATGGTGACGGTGTTGCCGCTGATAGTCGCCGGACCGCTGACCACCGAATAGCTGATGGCCCCGCTCGATGCCGACGAAGCTGAAACCGTGAACGGCGGGTTGCCATCGACGTAATCCGTCGGCGGGATGGTGGCAAAGCTCAACGTGGGCACTTCGGGGGCTGCCATGAAGCTGGTGGTCGCTGTCGCAGAGGCGTAATCACCCGACGCAGCCTGGCTGGCTCCGAGAACCACAGGGCCGGCTCCAGTGATGGTGACGATGTTGCCGCTGATGGTTGCTGGACCGCTGACAACTGAATAGGTGACAGCGCCGCTCGATGCCGACGAAGCCGAGACCGTGAACGGCGGGTTGCCGTAGGTCTCTGCGGGGATCGTGGCAAAGCTTAACGTGGGCACTTCAATACCAACCGTAAAGCTTACTGTCGCGGTCGCAGCCGCGTAATTCCCTGACGCAGCTTGGCTGGCTTCGAGGACCACAGCGCCTGTGCCAGTGATCGTGACGGTGTTGCCACTGATGGTTGCGGGGCCGCTGACCACCGAATAAGTGATGGTCCCGCTCGATGCCGACGAAGCCGAAACCGCAAACGGCGGGTTGCCGTAGACCTCTCCTGGAATCGTGGCAAATGTCAGGGTCGGAATGATTGGGTTAACAGTAAGACTGGCTGCCGAACTTGTCACCGATCCAGCCACGTTGCTTACGGTAACGCTGTAAGTCGATCCGCTTTCCCCGATGGATGTCGCCGACGTCGTAAGACTGGCTGTCGTCGCGCCCGTAATTGCCGTGCCATGCTCCGCCCACTGATAGCTCAGCGGCGTAGTGGCTGTTGACGCCACCAAAACCGAGAACGTCGCCTGCTGGCCCGCAGTTACTACCTGATTGAGCGGTTGCCGCGTGATCGTTGGTGGCACCAGGACGGTCAGGGTGTACGGTCCGGCCGTAACGCTTCCGCCGGCGTTGCTCACCACCACGGTGAAGCTGTCGCCATTCTCGCTGGCCGTGGTCGAAGCAATGCTGTAGCTGCTGGAGGTTGCGCCGCTGATCGGCTTTCCATCCAGGAACCATTGATATGTGAAGGGACCAGTGCCCTCGGCAGTCACCGTGAACGTCCCGGGCTGGCCCTGGATTACGGTGATTGATTGCCCTGGGCTGACGACGAACGGCTTGACATCACCCCATCCAGCCGCACACCCTGAAAGTGCCTCGGCAAAAAAACAAATCGTCAGAAGAGACAGGAATCCACGGAACCGAGTCATTTCCATAGGGCGGCGCTACCTCCGTTGCAAAACCTAAATCGAAAGCCGCCCGTGGGTAAACCGAATGGTAATGGATACTTGTCCTATATATACTGAACCAAAATGAAACAGTCACTAAAAGCGATGCGCCTGGCTTGCAAAAACCGGCCTCTGAGACGCGGTATCGACGTTGAACAAGCAGCGTGTAAATCTAACGTAATGCGATATAGGCAAGAGTTGCTGAAGACGTTCCCCTCAATGCCGGCAAAGAATTTCAACCGGCATTGAAGGCGAACGGAAAAACGATTGTTCTTCGCCGCAGGCCGACTATTTATTTGTTGGCGGAGGCGATGGCCGCATCGAGTTTTTGCTCGCCCGCTTTTTCCTGCTGATCGAGCTGTTGAAACACCTCGTACTCCGCCTGCGTGGGCCGGGCGTAAGCAAGGTCGATGTCGCCAGAGAGGTAAGCCAAGTGGCTGCGAAGCTTGGCCTCGTGGAGCAAGTCGCCTTCACTGGAACGGATCTGCATCTGGACGAGATCGCCGATGATACGGTCGAGATCCGCGGCGGCGGATTGCTGGCCGCTGGAAGCGAGCTTGTCGCGCAGGGCTATGGCTTCGTTGAGCTTCTTGTTGAGCGAATCAAGATCAGCATGGATTTTCAGCTGCAACGCGAGTCGCGCGGCGAGATCGCCGGCTGTTGCGTGAATGCGCGGATCGAGAGCAACGGCGAAGTTTTGCTTGGTTTGCGACCCGCCGTAATCGAGCGCCACAGAATAATTCCCGGGAACGACGAGCGGGCCTTGCACGCTGTCGTCAAGTCCGCCCGCAGCCGCCGGGGGATAAAAACCCTTCACTTCGGTGGCCTCGGAATAGCGAAGGTCCCACTGGAAACGGTTCATGCCGGGTTCGATGGCGGTGAGTTTTTCGTCGGCATCACGTTTCTGTTCCTCAGGCGTTTTCTGGCTTTCCACGTCTGGCGATGGCTCTTTGACATTTTTGTTTTTGAGATGAAGATCGAAGCTGCGTACGAGCTGTCCCTGTGAATCCATGAATTTGAGTTTCACCGGCGTGCCGCCATTGTAATCTGCAGGGATATTGAAAAAGATC
This sequence comes from Candidatus Acidiferrales bacterium, assembly GCA_030043155.1. The sequence goes on from JASHYE010000193.1 coordinate 4,200, forward strand.
GTTGCTCCGAAGGCAGGATTTTGTCCGGAGTAATCAGGCAGAAAATCAGGATCGCCGCCGCCGTATGCGTGAGTGATCCACGCCTGCTGTGGAGCGAGAAGCGATGCGCTGTCGGAATCCATAGAAGGATTCTTGGTCATTTGTTCCAGGACGGAAAGGTTGTCGAGAACCCAGAACGAGCGCCCGTGCGTGGCGACGGCGACTTGGTCCTGGCGCGTGTTGAAAGCGATGTCGCGCACCTGCACGACCGGCATATTGAGCGAGAGCGACTGCCAGTGCGCGCCGGCGTCGAAACTTACGTAGACGCCTTTTTTGGTGCCAAGCAAAAGCAAGTCAGGATCGTTTGGATCCTGACGAAGGTCGAAGACGTAAGTGTCGTCGGCGAGGCCGTCTGTGATGGCCGTCCAATGCTTGCCATAATCGTCGGTCTTGAAAACGTAGGGCTTGAAATCGTCCCACATGTAGCGGCGCGCGGCGAGGTACGCAGTCCCTGCCGCACCGTAAGAAGGCTGAATCGAATTAATCCACGAATGCTCCGGCAGATCGGGAGGATTGACTGCTTGCCAACTGCGGCCATCGTCGGTGGTGACGTGGACGAGGCCGTCGTCGGAGCCGGCCCAGATGACGTTGTTGTCGCGCGGCGAAACAGCGAGAGCTGAAATGCCGGGATAAACTTCGGCGCTGGAATGATCGGTGTCGATGGGGCCGCCGCTGGGAAGTTCAGTAACGGGTTCGTTGCGCGTGAGATCCGGACTAATCTGTTTCCACGTGCGCCCATAATCGTAGCTTCGGAGCACGCACTGCGCGCCGACGAGCAGCTCATAGTCGTGCGTTTGCACCTGCACTGGACCGGCCTTTCTTGGCGTGACGGGGGCAAACAGAATGGGGTGCGTCCAACCGAAACGATATTTCAGTTCATTGGATGCCGCGCCGCTCTGATAGTGAGGCCATGGGCTGACTTCTTCGTACTGGCCGGTTTGCAAATTGTAACGAAGAAAGATGCTGTAGTAGCCGCTGCCGTAAGTGATGTTTGGATCGCCGGGCTGGGGAACGGAATACGTGCTCTCGCCGTAGGCGACGGTCTGCCATGATTCGAGCGGGACGGCACCGATGGGGTCAGCACTGGGGCCTTCGAAGGACCCTTCATCCTGTTGCGCGCCGTAGATGTGGAACGGAAATTGGTCGTCGATATTCACGTGGTAGAACTGGCCGGTGGGCTGATTGTGAACGCTGCTCCAGGTCTTGCCGCCGTCAGTGGAGACGGTTGCTCCGCCGTCGTTGCCTTCAAAAATAATTTTGGTGTTGTTGGGATTGACCCACACGACGTGGTTGTCGCCGTGCGGCGGGCGCATCGGGAGGAAAGTTTTTCCGCCGTCGTGCGAGGTATAGACGGCGTCGACTTCGGGAATATAAATCGTGTTCGCGTCTTTGGGATCGCCGAAAACCAACATGTAATAGAAAGCGCGCTGGCGGAGTTTCATTTCGTCATTTACATGCGTCCAGGTGTTGCCACCATCATTGGAGCGGAAAACGCCGCCGTCTTTGGCCTGGCAGACTGCGTAAACAACATTGGGGTCAGCGGCGGTGACGCCGACGCCGATGCGACCCAGGATTCCCTGCGGGAAACCGTCGTTGTGCGTGAGGTTGGTCCAGTTCGCGCCGCCGTCGGCGGATTTGTAGAGTCCGCTGCCCGGACCGCCGCTTGAAAGCGAATAGGGAGTGCGGACGGCCTGCCACATTGCGGCATATAGAACGTTCGGATCGCTGGGTGACATAACCAAATTGATGGCGCCGGTTTGATCGTCAACGAAAAGAATTTTGTTCCATGTCCGGCCGCCGTCCGTTGATTTGAAAACACCGCGATTCGGGTCGGGCCTGAAAACGTGGCCCATCGAGGAGGCGTATACGACGTCCGGATTATTCGGGTCGATAACAATGTTGCTGATGGTATGCGTATCGCGAAGGCCCATGTACTGCCAGGTTTTGCCTTCGTCGGTGGATTTGAAGATACCGTCGCCCGGAATCATATCGTTGCGAATGTCGCTTTCACCCATGCCGACGTAAATGATTTTCGGATTCGACGCCGCAACGGCGATGGCGCCGACGCTCGGACTCGTGCTCGGCAGAGTGCCGTCAGAGATGTTGTGCCAGGTGAGGCCGTAATCGGCGCTCTTCCAGATGCCGCCGCCGACCGTGCCCATGTAAAAGAGATTCGGATCGCTCGGGACGCCAGCGATGGCGACAACGCGTCCGCCGATGTATGGGCCGACGCTGCGCCATGTAAGTTTGCTGATGAGTTTTTGCGCAGACATGGGACCGGCAGATGTGGTGGCGACGAAAACGAAGGATATCGCGACGAATCCGAAAAACATGGACAGGCAAGAGCGCCATTTGCGGGCAGCTGAAGTCTCAGAAAAGATGATAGGGATACTCATGACGAGAGCCTCCGTTGAAATTTATTCTGCGCGAGATCCATCGCGATTGACAACCATTGCAGTCGGTATGAGCGATTCTTTATTAATTCTCTCGGTATCCAAAATAACTGCGATATTTGCGCGAGCCCGCTTCCGAAACCGACGATCATGTTTGATAAGTGAAGCAGGATAGGGCGGTTGCACAGCTTTTTCAACTGCTCTGTTGCCGCGTACGTAAATTTCGAGAAGGACGCTCTATCCCCAAGAGTGGTGAACTAGGACCAAATTATTAGAAAGTCGCGCTTGCTAAATGGCCGTCGCAAGTTGCAGAGAATAAATTGGGTTGGTAGGGGCGGTGGGGATCGAACCCACGACCTTCGGCTTAAAAGGCCGCTGCTCTACCACTGAGCTACGCCCCTAAATGAGTCGGGAGATTTTAGCCTGAGCACGCAACGACCGCAATCCACGCTGAAGGACCGCTGGCAGTCACTCAGCTTTAGACAATCCTTGTGCCCTGTTCCTTCATTAGCCGGGCCAAGGCAATCATTTTTGTGAACTCGGTCGCATAGGTCTCTGGAACCGCAATTTCTCTACAGAAACCCTTTGGGTCGACGCCAGCTAATTCGTCAGCATTTTTCAGCACCTGAAAGTGAAACATAGCAATTTTCTGATGCTCTCCCGCTGCATGATGGACCGCCGCTTTGATCTGTTCGATCATGATTCACTCTTCGATACCGACGAACAAAGTGCAGGGCGCTGCAGAGCTTGAAGTAATTGAAACAAGTACACCTTGCGCCCGCACGCGCACGCAGCTTCCCTTTAGGAAGCCAGGGTCCCGTCCGGCGCCGGCGCTCGTCGCGCCCGCTTCCTCTTCCATTCATAATCCTTGCGAAGCTTGCCCATGTGCTTTTTCAGCTGCGCCAGAATTTCGGCAAACGCCACACGAACGCTCGCGGCGGCATCACTCGCTTCTGCCGTCGCGTGCAGCGTGCCCGTCGGCAGCGAAAGATTCAGCGACAGGGCCATACTGTTCTTATGCGGTATGCGTTCGAACGCGCCGTGCAACTGAACCAGGTCCGGCGCGAACCGCTTCAAAAATTTCTCCAGTCTTTTTGTGTTTGCGTTCACCTCTTTCTCGGTTTCCTCACGCAATTCGACCTGCTTGTAACTGAATGAGGTCTTCACAGTAGCCTCCCTGTTGTTGGAAAGAAACGGAAGGGGAAAACATCGCGAGAACATGGTCGCATTCAAAGCATAGCAGCCCACGCATGACGCCGCAAGGCACGTCCCTTAAATAGCCGCGCGCGTTTGGAGCATAATTGCGGAATGTTAATAACGGATATTGACCACGTTCAACTGGCCGCTCCGGCAGGATGCGAAGCCGCGGCACGGCAATTCTTTGGAAAGATTCTGGGCCTGGAGGAAATAGAAAAACCGGATGCGTTGCGATCGCGCGGAGGTTGTTGGTTTAAGGTTGGGCCGCGGCAACTTCACATCGGCGTGGACGCCGCATTTCGCCCTGCGACGAAAGCGCACATTGCATTCGCCGTTGCTAGCATTGATGCCACACATGATGCGCTCACGAAGAGCGGCACAACATGCGTTTGGGACGCGGCAATCGATGGCATTCGGCGCTTTTACGCAAACGACCCATGGGGCAGTCGCCTGGAATTCACCGAACCATCCGCTTCCGAACCGTCCTCTTTCGCTCCTGCGCAGCTCAGGCGTTAGATCGGTTTTGCACAGGGCCCTTCAGGACGAAATCTCTGGGCCGCGATTCTTGCGCGTCGTTCTAACCTTCGCTTCCTCGGGCGTCACCACCTGCTGTGCTGCCGGTCGAAGCGCACGGGCCGTGTATGAACTCGCTTCTGCTGCGGCGATCGCCGGAGCCGCCGGAACCTCGCGGCCATGCCCGTCTTCATCAGCCGCCGCAACTGCAGCAAGCCCAGGATGCGGCGGCTCAACCGTAACCAGCGCACCCTCCGCTTCCTTCCAGAAAACCAGGCACGCGGCAGCGCCGTCCCAATCAACCGATAGCACGTCGCCCAGTCGAATTTGATCCGTCGCCAGCAAACTCGCCAGCGGATAGACAAGGTGCCGCTCGATGGCGCGCTTCAGGTGGCGCGCGCCATATTTCATGTCCGTTCCTTCTTTCAGCAGAAATTCCCGC
>JASHYE010000194.1 GCA_030043155.1 Candidatus Acidiferrales bacterium
GTCCAAGACGATCCGTGGGCCAAGGACGTGCGCGCCGTCGTAAATATGGACAATCGCGGCAGCTCTGGTCCGGCGACGATGTTCGAAACGGGCAGCGCGAACGAATGGGTCATGCGGCTTTACGCGAAATCCGTACGCCATCCGAATACCGATTCGCTTTCCTATACCGTATACAAAAGCCTGCCGAACGACACAGATTTCACTGTTTTCAAACACGCGGGCTATCAGGGATTCAACTTCGCTTTCCTCGATGATGTGGCGCATTACCACACACCGCTTGATAACGTCGCTAACACGAGCGTCTCCAGCATTCAGAGCGAAGGCGGCAGCGCTCTCCAAGCTGTTCGCGCGCTGGCTGATTCCGACTTGAATTTTGGCAGCGCATCGGATGCCGTTTACGCGGATTTTTTTGGATGGAAGACCATTTGGTGGCCGGCGCGATGGAGCATCGCGCTGAGCGCGTTGGCGCTGGCACTTTTGATTATTGAGATTTTGGTTTTGCTGCGACGCGGCGAAATGCGGGCGAGCGGATTCTTCCGGGGAATCGTAAGCTGGCCGCTCATTTTAATCGTTGCGGCGATCCTCGGATTTGCGCTGCAATTTTTCCTCAATGTGGCAGGAGCGACTCCGTCGAACTGGGTTGCTCATCCAACGCCGCTGCTCATTGCGGCGTGGGCGCTTGGATTCGGTTCGGTCGCACTCGTTGCGGTTTTGTTTGGACGCGGCGCGGGATTTTGGGGCATGTGGGGCGGAATGTGGATCTGGTGGGGAGTCGTTGCGCTTTTGCTGGGAATACTTGCACCCGGCCTCAGCTTCCTTTTTGTGGTGAGTGCGCTAGGAGCAGGAATACTTGGTTTGGCCACGTTGTTCGCTGGGCGAGAAAGTGGCGTTGCTGTAATCATCGCGGCGATACTACCAGCCTTGGTAACGGCTATGGTCGGCGTTTTTGCGATTTGGTTTCTGTATGTCGCGCTCGGCGGAGCGTTTCTTGTGGGAATCACCGTGTGCGTTGCGCTGATTGCAATACCGCTCGCGCCGTTTGCGGGCGCTCTTTCGCACGGGCGATGGCGATTTCCCGTCCTTACCTTTGCGGTCGCAATAATCGCGACGGCTGCGGCGCTGGTGGTTGCGCCGTATTCGGTGAGTTCTCCGGAGACACTGGACTTGCAGTATCGGCAGGACGCGGACACCGGAAAATCACAATGGCTGGCGTATCCAGCTTCCGACCGCCTGCCAATCGCAATGCGAAGCATTGCGACATTCGCAAGAACGGATGCGCCGGTGAATCCATGGGAAACGAGCCGGCCACTTGCCGCAAAAGCGCCCGCGTTGAATTTGGCGGGGCCGACACTAGATATCGCTGCCGACGGGGCGTCAGTCAAAGTTGGCGGAACGAATTATCATGTACACCTGAAATCGCCGCGCGGTGCACCGGTAATCCTGCTGGCCTTTCCTCCTGATTCGAAGCTCAGATCTGTCTCGATCTCCGGTCATGCGGTTCCTGAGCTCAGTAGCCGCATGTTGAATTACACGCATGGCTGGAGAATCTATCGCTGCGTGGACACTCCGCCGGAGGGAATCGACATGGACTTTTGGCTCGCTGGCACCAAGCCAGTTTCAGTGTTTCTGATGGATGAGAGCTACGGCCTTCCGCCGGAGGGAGCCTTTTTGAGGAGCGCGCGGCCCGCAACGGCCACGCAGATTCAGAGTGGCGATGCGACGATTGTTTCGCGGAACGTCACGCTCGAGCTACCAGTAATTCAGCGCTGATTTGCCGGATATCCCAAGCCTCAGATAGAATGACCCTCTTTGCAAGTCGAGACCGTTGCGGGTAAAGGCGCGAATACAATCCCGCGCCGCGAATCGCACTCTAATTCAAGGCTGCTGAAGTGAAAGTATGGGCGAAATACTGCTCCACAATACGCTGACGAACCGGAAGGAAGTCTTCACGCCGATGCGCGCTGGCGAAGTGCGGATGTACACCTGCGGCCCGACGGTCTACGACTACGCGCACATCGGCAATTATCGCACGTTCGTTTTTCAGGATATTTTGCGGCGGTTTCTGCGTTTGCGCGGCGTGCGCATGAATCACGTGATGAATCTGACGGACGTCGATGACCGGATTATTCAGAATGCGGCGGAGAAGGGAATCAGCATCTTCGATTACACCGCGAAATACATCGAGGCATTCAAGGAAGATATGAAGGCGCTGAGCTGCGAGTCGCCAGAGCATTTGGTGCGCGCGACGGATCACATCGCGGACATGGTCAAGTTGATTCAAAGGCTCGAGGCGAAGGGGCTGACCTATCGCAGCGATGGCTCGATTTATTATCGAATCGCGAAGTTTCCGAATTACGGCAAGCTTTCCAAGGTAGATTTGAGCGGCATTCAAGCTGGCGCGCGCGTGGAAGTCGATCGCTACGAGAAATCGGACGCGCGCGATTTTGCTTTGTGGAAAGCGCCGAAGCCTGGAGAGCATTTCTGGGAAACGGAAATTGGCCCCGGGCGTCCGGGTTGGCATATTGAGTGTTCTGCAATGGCTATGAAATACCTGGGAGACACGCTGGACATTCACACCGGCGGGATCGATCTGGCGTTTCCGCACCACGAAAACGAAATCGCGCAAAGCGAAGCGGCGACGGGGCATCCGTTCGTTCGATACTGGCTGCACGCTGAGCATTTGATTATTGATGGCGAGAAGATGTCCAAATCGCTCGGCAATTTCTACACGCTGCGCGATCTTTTCAAGAAGGGCCACAAGCCGTCGACGGTTCGCTATCTTCTGGCATCCGTGCCATATCGTCGCCAGCTTAATTTCACAGCGGACGGCATTCAGCAGGCAGCAAGTTCCGTCGAGCGGCTGCGGAATTTTGTCGCGCGCCTGAAGGAAGGGAAATTTCCGCCGGGCTCCGATGTTGCGATGCAGCAGCGGGCTGAGCAGGCGATTGCAGGTTTCGAGGCAGGGCTTGCAGATGATTTGAACACGGCAGTAGCGCTGGCAGCGATTTTTGATTTGGTCCGTGATGTGAATACAGCGATGGATCGTGATGAATTCCGGCAGGGAGACACACGTCATGTGCTGGCCGCTATGCAGATGTTCGATCAGATTTTCGCGGTGCTTGAAGATAATGATGATGCGAAGCTCCGGTCGATTGGAATGGGCTCGAGAACGCCGGAAATCAGCCCAGAACAGATCGAATCATTGATCGCTGAGCGACAGAAGGCTCGCGAGCAGCGCAATTTCAAGCGCGCCGACGAAATCCGCCAGGAACTCGCAGAACGTGGTATCCTGCTCGAAGACATCCGCGACGGCGGAGTCCGTTGGAAAAGAAAATGAATCCTCGGTTGCAAAATCCGCGTTCGTGGCATGCCCTGCCTGCTCGTCAGCGGCCGAGTCTCTTCGGCGTAGACTAACTCCCTTCCTCCTGAAAAGCAGTTCGCGCCCGTTTGCGGCGCGCCAAATTCATTTGAGGAGGAAGACATGAAGAAAGCACAGGATTGGAAACTCCCGCATCTGGTCACACCTTTGCCAGGTCCCAAAGCAAAGAAGCTCGTCAATTTAGACTCGAAGTTCGTTTCGCCGTCTTACACGCGCACATATCCGCTGGTCGCAAAAACGGGAAGAGGCGCGGTAGTTGAAGATGTCGACGGCAATCGTTTCCTCGATTTCGCGGCGGGAATTGCCGTCGTAGCCACGGGGCATTGCCATCCGGAAGTTGTCGCCGCGATTCAAAAGCAAGCCGGCGAACTGATTCACATCTCTGGAACTGATTTTTATTACGAAAATATGGTCACGCTTGCGGAGAGGCTCGCGGAAATCGCGCCCGGGAAGGCTCCCAAGCGCGTTTACTTTGGAAATTCCGGCACGGAAGCAATCGAGGCGGCGATGAAGCTCGCGCGCTATCACACCAAGCGCGATAAATTCATCGCCTTCTACGGATGTTTTCACGGCAGGACAGTGGGCTCACTTTCGTTGACTTCGAGCAAGGCAGTGCAACGCAAAGGATTTGGCCCGCTGCTCGGCGGCGTGGCGCACATTCCGTATCCCGATACTTACCGTTCGCTGGGCCAAAATCCCGAGGAGTGCTCGCGGGAAGTTCTGGAATTTCTTGAGAACAATATCTTCCACAGACTCATGGACCCGTCGGATGTAGCGGCTATTTTCATCGAGCCGATTCAGGGAGAAGGAGGGTATGTTTCGGCGCCCGCTTCATTTCTGAAAGAGCTGCAGAAGATTTGCCGGCGTCACGGAATCCTGCTTGTTGCCGATGAAGTGCAATGCGGAATGGGGCGCACGGGCAAATGGTGGGCCTCAGAACATGCGGGAATCGAGCCGGACATTATTTGCGTGGCGAAGGGGATCGCTTCCGGAATGCCGCTCGGCGCAATCATCTCGCGCGCCGACGTGATGGACTGGACGCCCGGGGCGCACGCCTCTACGTTCGGCGGTAATCCTATTTGCGTGGCAGCTTCTCTTGCAACGATCGATTTAATCGCGCGCAAATACATGGAGAATGCGCGCAAGATGGGCAAATTCATTCTGGAAAAGCTGGCCGACTGGCCCGAGAAATATCGCATTGTGGGTGATGTTCGCGGCAAAGGCCTGATGATTGGTGTGGAAATCGTGCGCGATCAGAAAACGAAAGCGCGAGCGGCGGATCTGCGCAACAAGATCGTCGACCGCGCTTTCTTGAAAGGCCTGCTGATTCTCGGCGCGGGAGAAAACACGGTGCGAATCGCTCCTCCTCTTGTCATTGACGAGGAACAAGCGGAATATGCTCTTCGCATCCTCGGCGAATGCATCGCGGACGTGCAGCGTTCGCAGTAGCGCTGGAGCTTCGGAGGGAGATTGCCTCGCATTCTGGACGTTGGCTGTGGGCCGAAGAAGTATCCGGGTTCAATTGGCATCGATATGAACCCGAACACCGCAGCCGACGTTCTTTGCCATTTGGACCAGGGCGTGCTTCCGTTTCGAGACAGCGTGTTTGATGAAGTGCGCGCCGTGCATTTGATCGAGCACGTGGATAATGTGATTCGCACCATGGAAGAATTTCACCGCGTCACCCGGCCCGGAGGCGTCGTTTTTCTGGTCACGCCGCATTACACGGACTTCAGCTCATTTTGCGATCCGACACATCGCTGGCACCTGAACAGTTTTTCGTTCTGGTATTTTTATCCGGAGGGATTGCACGGCGAGGCCTCCTGGTATTCGCGCGCGAGGCTTCGCCAGCGCCATCTTCGCGTGCGTTTGCTCCAGGTTTGGCGTTATCTCGGATTTGAATTTCTGGTGAATCATTCGCTGCGTTTTCGCCGCTTTTGGGAATTTTATCTGTGCTATATCGTACGGGGAAAAGTGATGGAATTTGAGCTGGAGGTGCTGAAGTAATGCCGCTCATCTCACGCGCGGTTTTTGGGATTGTGCGGCTGGCGTCGCGAAGAGGTCTTGCATCCGCGAAACCGAGCGAGTCAGCAAAAGAGCGGGC
>JASHYE010000195.1 GCA_030043155.1 Candidatus Acidiferrales bacterium
ATGGGCAGCGTCCAGCTGGCAATAGCCTTGTGGCGGATGAAGCGGCGGCGCAGGGCGAAATACAGGGTAATGATAACGAGCGGTACGATCGCGGCGGCGAGAATTGTGTGCGAAATGAGAATCGTGAAATAGGTTGGGCGAACAGGCCCTTGGCCGGAAAAGCGGACCAGGCCGGCATGATAGTGGAAGTAAAGATACGAGACGAGGAAGCCGGCCGAGCATGCGACAGCCGAGAGCATGCAGGTCATGTGAGGCACAATTTTGCGACGACGGATGAAAAGATAACCGGTGCACAGAAGCACGGCGCTCGCGCCGTTGAGAATTGCGTCGAGGCGCGGAAGCGCGCGAAGCGGAATCAAAACCGAATGCTACTTTCCGCCGGACGAGGACGTCTTGTGGCGTCGCTCGTAACCGAGATAGAAAAGCTGGATGGCAAAAACCGCGCCGATCATCAGGCACACCAGCAAAAGGAGAATCCCGTCCACGCCGGAGGTAATCAAGCCGCTGGCGAAATCCCAGACGAGGCCGAGTATAGACAAGAGAATCATCACGATGGCAATTGCGCTGACTTCGAGCATAAGTCGCCGACCTTTCCGAAGCTGCTTATTTTACGACTTTGTCGAACATCAACAAGCCCAAAAGCAGCGGAATATGCGCGACGGTTGCGTGCATCAGCCATTTGGCGCGGACATTCGTACGCGAACGGGCGGCCCACAGGCCCGCTTCGAGCAGCAACAATCCGATGAGGAACGCACCAAAGAAGTAACTGCTGCCGGCAAGCCCGATGACAGAAGGCAGCAGGCTGACAGGAACCAGAATCGCGGAAGTGAAAATAATCTGGCCAAATGTGGCGGAGCCGGCGGCATCGACGACCGGCAGCATTTTGATTCCGGCGCGGGCGTAATCTTCGCGGTACATCCAGGCGATGGCATAAAAGTGCGGGAACTGCCAGAGAAAAAGAATGGCGAACAACAGCCACGCGCCTTCGCCGAGCGATCCGCGAGCGGCGGCCCAACCGACGAGTGGCGGAATGGCTCCCGGAAAGGCACCGATGGCCGTGGCCCAGGTCGTGTGCTTCTTGAGCGGCGTGTAAAGACCGAGATAAAGCAGTGTGGTGAGCAGGGCCAGCGAGCAGGCCAGCAGATTCGAAAGCAGCGCGAGGTAAATTCCGCCGGCAAGAATCAGCCCGCCGCCAAAGGCCAGTACTTCGGTGGGACGCAGCGCGCCGATCGGCAAAGGACGGGCGCACGTGCGGCGCATTTTGGCGTCGCTGGAGCGCTCGATGTAATGATTCAGCGCCGCCGTGCCGGCTCCGACGAGTGTGGTGCCGAAAACCGCGTTGAACATAGCGACCGGATCAATTGGGCTGCTTGCGCCCAAATAAAATCCCGCAGCGGTGGTGAGCACCACGAGGAAAGTAACATCAGGCTTGGTGAGCGTGAGATAGGCCCACGAACGCGACATCGCAGGGACGGCCGCGGCGCGAGTCGTGCTCATCGCATCAGCCTCACGACACAACTCCCGCGCGCGGCGCTTCGACGGCGGCTGCGGCTCCCGATGGAGCGAGCAAGCGGAAACAGCGCAGAGTGAGATAGACGCTCGCGGCGAACGTCAGCGCGCCAACGGCCACGTGCGCGACGGTAATGATCACGTATGAGGGCGTGGGCTGAATGGAATTTTTCGCGCCCAGCACAGCCATGTAAGCGAAACCGCCGAGAATCAGTTGCGCGCCGAGAAGAATTTCCAAATAGCGCGCGGGAGTGCGAAGCGCCTTCACTTTACGGAATCGCACGGCAACCGCCAAGACGACCCAAAAAACCATCGCGGTGACGATAACGGCACCGATCAAGTGCGGAATGATTCCGAAAGCGTTGTGCCGGAAAGCCGCTCCGAGAATGATCTGCACCAGAATGACGGCAGAAGTCCACGTTGTGAGCGTCCGCAATTTCGGAGATTCTTCGTCGCGAAGCTGCGGCTCATTCCTGGTCCACCAAGAGCTGGTGAAGACCGCAATCGCTATGGTGGTCATAAAGAAAATCTCGGCAAGAGTAGCGTGCGCGGCGGAAACGGGAGGGTCGAGAAAGGTTTTTACGGTGAAGCGCCCCAGAAGCGCCTGCGCAACAATCAGCAGAAATGCGACCACGCCCAGAACACGCATCCACTGACGCGATTCGCGGAACCAGATCCACGCGGCAAGAACCAGCGTGAAAATTGAGACGGAGCCCGCGACGAGGCGATGGCTCCATTCCCAGCGAATACCGCCAACCATCGGCGGGAAAGCACTGCCATTGGCAAGTGGCCAAGTGGGAATGGAGAGGCCGGCTTGATTGCTGGTGACGAGCGCGCCCGCAATCAGCAGGAGGAACGTGCAAAACGCGGTGAAAACGGCAAAACGATGAAGATTCAGGTTCCCTGCTTCTCTCAAACTGCGTCATCCTTACTTATAAGGTAAGAAATTACGAAGCCCTAGTATACGACAGGATGCGAAAAACGCACCGCAGGAAAGCGCGGCGGCGAATGCGATACGCACGCGCCGCCGGAGATTGAGGAACGCCCAGATGCCTATGAGCCAGCTTTGAACGTAAAATCGACGCCGGTCTTGTCTTCCTTGTTACCGACAGTCACGGTCTGGTCCTGCGTGCCATATTTTTCCTGCCAGGCTTCGATCGTGTAAGTCCCCGGAGGGAGATTCTTCAGGTCAAACTTTCCGTCCTTATCCGTTACGGCATAGAACGGGTTGGCCATCACAGCAATGTAGCCCTTCATCCACGGATGGACATTACACTTCACCGGAATAGCGACTTCAGGCCGTGCGAAGGTGTCCGTGATAGCGGGCGCCTTGGGCGGCTGGGATTTGTTCCACTCGCGATTGTCCGTGGGCGTGGGATGAATATTATGAGTGGTGTCGTCGCTATTGATGACCGAAAGCGTCTGGCCGACCATCAGCGCAAGGACGTGAGGGGTGTACATGCAATCCTTCTGGTCGAGCGTGACGGAATCGGTGGGGGTTGGGAATGAATAGTCTTCCGCGCCCGTCTTCACGTAAACGACCACGTTGGCGAGCGTATTCCCGTCGCCAGTGACCACTTCTTCCGGAAAAACGGGATGGCCGTGATTGGCCGTGACGCAATATGGGTCTGCGCTCATGTTGATGGGTCTATATTTCGGCGCGGTTCCGTCGAGCTTGATTGTTCCGCTGATTGAGCCAACGGTTGACATGTCCACCGTCTTCTTTGCCGCGCTTGCTGCCGCCGGCTGCTCCTGGCCGGTTGGCTGACTCTGACCACCGCCGCAGCCGCCCACGAGCGCGGCAAATGCGACGGCTCCAATCCAACACATTACCTTCCTATTCATAACGCGATTATTCCTCCTGAATTTGAACTTGGCCGGAAAAACTCAATGATACCGTTCGATTCGATAAATCCACACTCATCTAGGATATTACTTTTTGACGCTGGAGGAACCTGATTTTGCGGCCGAGGGAGAGGCGCCGGCGAGCGCGGCCTGCTCCTGTGGAGTCAGTTCAAACAGGTAGCGGACCAAAAGATTGGCTTCGTCCCCCGTGTAGCCCTTGGCAGCGGGGGGCAGCGCCCCGTTGAAGACCCAATGGCCATTCTGCTGGACGAAGAGTCCCGACGGCATAGCCGTGCCGGGAATGATTGTGGCGGGCTCCGTGATCCAGCGCTCCGTCCATGGCGCGCGCAGGCGTTCACCCGCGAGCAGGAAGTTTGGCGCGGTAGCGTTCTTATCGTGCGCGGGATTGCCCGTCGCGTGGCACTTCAAGCAAGGCGCCGCCGGGCTGGTGAAAATGCCACGCGCGATAGCACGCTCAGTATCCGTGAGCGGAGCGAGTTTTTCCGGAATAAACGGCTGCTGCTGAGACGAGAGTGCGCCGAAGAAGAGCACGAGCTTGCGAATCTCGTCATCCGAGAGGAAGAAAGTGGGCATTCGGACTTTCAAGTACGACCGGACGCCATCGCGATCCGTATCCGTAGTGCTCAGCGCCGGATTCGCAAGAAAACTCTTCAGCCACTCGGGGTTGACGCGCGCGCCTTCGCTGGTGAGAACAGGCGGCAAATTGATGGCATTGTCGCCCTGATACTGCGGCAATCCCATCAGCACGGACTTTTCGCCTATATCGATTTGATGGCAGCCAATGCAATTGTATTTGGTGACGATCCACCAGCCGTCCTGAATGGCTTTGCGCTGCTCATCGGTCGGCGCGTATTGGTAGCTTGGCGGCAGAGTGGATTCCGTGCTGCCGAGCAGAAATGAAGTCAGGTCGTCGATCTGCTGCTGGCTGACATTGGGCTTCGGCATGCGCAGCCGGTCCATCGGATCCGGCTTGTATTTGCCCTCATCAAAAATCGCTGGATCCGCGAGCTTTGCGTCGAAGAAACCTTTCGGGTCATACCATGAGCCCCGCGGGTCTTTCTGACCATCGGGCAGCATTCCGTCCTGGGCTTTCGTATAAAGGAGAGCGAAATCGAAGCGGCCGATGGGCTTGCTGCCTTCCTGCGTGAGATCGGTGCCGATCTTGGAAGCGTCTTCGAGTCCGGTGATTTCATGGCAACCCGCGCAGCCATAATGCTCGACGAGAGTCCGGCCTTTTTCGTAGAGGCTGGTGTCATTCATGAAAGGTGCCGCGTCATAATGAGCGCTGGCGTCCTTCTGAGTCATCAGGAAGCTAGCGATGTCGCGTGCTTCCTCCCAGCTTAAACGGAAATCGGGCATGATGGTCTGTTGCTGAACGACGAGTTCGTGGCCGTCCACGGGGCTGGTGGAATGGTCGATGTCAAAAACAAACGGCAACCCCTTCTTGGAGTAATCCGCAGGAGTCAAATCACGATGGAGGTAAGGATCGTAGGGCGCGGTACGAATGCGCGGATTATGAATCCAGCGAACGATGTAATCGTAATTAGCTTTTTCGCCTTCGCGGCTTAGATTGTCGGCGATATCGCCACCGATTTTCTGTGAACCTTCCCCGATCGAGTGGCACGCAAGGCAACCAAGCGAATCAAACAGGTCCTTGCCTTTCGCCGCATCGCCTTTTGGCTGTTTGTCTAGCGCGGGGCCTTTTAGGCCTTGCTGCCA
The DNA here is from genome assembly GCA_030043155.1 of Candidatus Acidiferrales bacterium. The sequence goes on from JASHYE010000195.1 coordinate 5,095, forward strand.
GATGAAGGCGGAGATGGCCTCAATCTCATCGGGCTGCAAACGGAACTGCGGCATTTGCGCCGTCGGATCGAAATTCCAGGTGTGTCCCAGCCAGTATGGAATCCACTCGGGATTGAGCTTCATGCGGACTTCTTTCAAGTCCGGCCCGACTCGCTTCACTTCCTGCTGCAAGCTATGACTCAGTTCATCGAGTTGCTGCACGCTCGCGTCAATTTTGCTGACCGTGACAGTGAGATTGGTGGCTTCGGCATAAAGTCGCTGCGCCGTGGCGTTGTCGGGCGCCTGATCGCCCTGCTTGTTGAGCAGCGGGATTTGTTGATTGTCGTCGGCCTTGTCCTTTTCGAGGCTGGCAATTTCGCGCTCGGTATCCTGCAACTGCTCGCCCTGATTATCGAAGCCTGCGTAATTGTGGCAGCCGATGCAGCCGCGATCGCGATAGAGAATTTTTGCTTCGTTCAGCGCCGGAGCATGCTCGGTCCACGCATCTGCAGAGTGGCACTGCTGGCAACCAGCTTCGTAGTTTTCAGGATAGTTGAGCGGCCACAGCCAATGTTCGTAGCGTCCGTGAGCCAGCTCAACAGAATCGAGTGCGCGGCCATTCCCGCCGTGGCAGGGCGAGCATCCGAATTTGTCCAGAGGATGCCAAGTGAAGAGCTGCTGGTCAGGATGGCTGCTGAAGGGCGCGTCATTGCTGCGTTGTAAGCCGAGATCCGCTTTCGTGACTGTCAGCGTCGCGGGAACATATTTCGGATTCATTCCGACGTGGCAGGACTCGCAGCGATCCGTGAGTCCTACGCCGCCAACGTCGTTAATTTCGCGACCCGGTGGATTGACGTTGATCTGAACCAGTGTGACGTCCATGTCCTGGACGGCTTTAAGCAATCCCGCAAGCTGGCTGGCGGTAAGGCCGGGAAGTTTGTCGCTGATGAGTTTGGCCATGGCGGCCTGCGCATCCTTGACAGGCTTGTCGACAGTTCCCTGCTTGGCCGTGAGCTGCGCTTTTTCGTCGAGCAACTGATTGAACAAGTTATTGAGCTGGTTGTAGTTGAATTTCCGCGTTTCGGTCTTGCCGTCCTCCGCCGGCCAATCCACTGAATATTCTTTCGCCTCGGCTTCCTGCACGTCTTTCAGCCGGCTTTCCTTCGTGCCGCGATTGGACGCGTCGTTGGGAACAATTTCGTAGTCATAAATCAGCGAACCGACGAGGCTGCGGTCCGTCTGGAATGAGGAAAGAATGGCGGCGCGCTGCGCGTCTACCAGATTCATCTGCTGCTGAATGGCCTTGTCCTGCGGAGCGGCGACGGATTCTGCCTGCTGCACGTCGGCGCTGAGCTTCTGATAATCGGCAGAAGATTCAACCGTTTTTTCGAGCGCTTGGCGGGCGCGAACCTGCTTTTGAAGGTAGGAAGAATAAGACTCGGCGAACCTGGTTTGATAGGACCGCCACGGCCGAAGTCCGATGAACTCCTGATAAAACGACCAGCTGACGCAGAGCAGCAGCACGAAAATCGCAATCAGGATTACGTTTGCGTACGACCGGCTCTTTATCGGATCGTCGGGCTGAAGTTCAGGCAACCGCAATCTCCTTGGACTGGCAGTTCATTGCCCTCAAATACTGGCCGCCTAAATGCTGAACCACGGCGTCTCCCAGATGTACTTGATACGGAAAACGAGCCGAAGAAAAATCGTGACCGGCACAAAAAGCATGGTGATCAGGAAAATGTACATCGTCACCGTCTGAAGGATGCTCATCTTGCTGTAAATCTTCCGGCTATATGCGCTGCGCTTACAGATCCAGTGAATGAAAAGCGCAGCCAGCACGCCGTAAACCACCATGGGAATAATCCCCCACAGTGCGCGCGCAATAATTGCCGCCTCCGGACGCCATGCCGCCGGCAGAATATGACTGATCCAGCTGCCGTTAATACCGAAAATTTGGTCGAGGTTCCGGTTCACGTTGAATTCAACGCGATCCGGGTCCCAGGTTTGCGTCGGCCAGTACCACATGAATCCAGGCCCGCGAATGAACGTCCCAATGCAAACCAGCACGAGCCAAATTGCCTCGAAGCCGATGAGGAATGTCCAAACCGCGTGGCGGCGCTGGTGGTAGGTGTAATAGCCGTTGCCAAGCGGATTGGCATCGATGTAAGGAATAGCCATCAGGCCGACGATGATCAGCGTGGGCACAAGCACGCCTGCAATCCACGGGTCGAAATATTCCAGCATTTCCTGCAAGCCGAGGAAATACCACGGCGCCTTCGCCGGATTCATTGTCACGCTGGCATTGGCGGGCTCTTCGAGCGGCGCGTTCAGCGTAAGCGCCCAAACCATCAAGATAATCGTGATAATGATCGCGGCGAGGAGCTCCTTCCGCATCAGAAAGGGATTCGTGTGCAGCTCGCGTTCCCAGCGGGAATTGTAGGGATACGTCGTGCGATGATGCGTCCGTGCAAGCTGCGGGTCCGCTTCCAATTGGGCAATCAGTCGATCGTTCGCCAGCATATTGTGAAAGGCAAACCAGGTAAAAAACGGCACGAGGCCAAGCATGGCCACGATCGGAATGTTATCCGGCGTGGAAATGATCACCCAGAGCTGATGCCAATCACCAAACATTACTTAACGCTCACCTTTTAACGAACTAACTTTTTGCTTCCGATTCCAGCATTACCGGTGACGGCCCGGAAATTCCGCCGTCCTTGCGAACGCGCCAGAAATGTACGCCCATGAAAACAGAAGCAATCAACGGAATCGCAATGCAATGCCAGATGTATGCGCGAAGCAGCGCATTGGCATCCACAATCGAGCCTCCGAGAAGCGCAAATCGGACGTCGTTGTACGGTGTCATGCCTAATTGCGGCCCAAATGGCCCTTGATGCCCGAGCAGAGGCGTCGCGCGCGCCATATTCGTTCCCACCGTGACCGCCCAGAAACCGAGCTGATCATCGGGCAGCAAATATCCGGTGAACGAAAGCAGCAGAGTCAACACCATCAGGAGCACGCCGACGCACCAGTTGAATTCCCGCGGCCGTTTGTATGAGCCGGACATGAACACACGGAACATGTGCAGCCACACGGCCATGACCATCAAGTGCGCAGCCCAGCGGTGCATATTCCGCAGCAAGCGGCCAAAAGGCACGTCGTTTTCGAGATAAAGAATGTCGCGGAAAGCCTGCACCTTTGTCGGATGGTAATAAAACATCAGCATGACGCCAGTGAAAACCAGCACGATGAACAGATAGAAAGTGATTCCGCCCAGGCCCCACGTGTAGCCGTAACGCGTGGCATCACGATTTACTTTTGCAGGATGAATGTGGAAGAAAAGATTATTGAGCGTCGAAAGCGCGCGATTGCGCGGCTCTTCGTCGTGCTTGATGCGAAAAATAGAGCGATAGAGCTGCGTTTCCTGAGGCTTCTTCAGCTCTTCGACCTGCTCCTGAGTTTTGACCTTGACGACCTCTTTCAGGCCTTTCAGGTCTTCGAGAACGGTCGTCTTGCGATCATCCCCGTCCTTCTGGTCTGCCATTCTCCCGCCTTTTGCTCGAAAAATCGGAACTAGGCGCTAATGAAAGCGCCCGTGTCGTTGAATTGGTTCGTGCCAGCGGCCGGATCCATGATGTACCTCTGGCTTGCATCAACAACAATCTGATTGGACGGATCCAAGTCCACGTGACACCGATCCATCGGACGCGGCGCCGGACCCGCGAAGTTGATGCCTTCGCTGTCGTATTCGCTGCCGTGGCAGGGGCAATGGAAAATGTTCTGCGCTTGCTCCCAGTCCGGCGTGCAGCCCAGGTGCGTGCACTGCGCGAAAATCACGAACAATCGCCCGGGCTCGCGCACCACCCAGCAGCGATTGGATTGAAGAAAGCGCTGATCGACTCCAAGGCTATAATCCGATACATAGCCGGCATTGAAAGTCGTGGGAGGCTCAAACAGGGCGCGCGGAAAAAAGTACCGCAAAAACATCAGGAAATTGACTCCCAGATAGCCCCAAAGAAACGTCCAGAGGAACCGCCGGCGCATGCGGTCCACTTCTTTCTTTTTGTTTACGCTGGAAGGATTCGGGTTCGCTCCGGCGGGCGCCGACGCGGGAGGATTCAACTGTCCTGTCTTCTTCGTTTCCGAGTTATCCGGCATCGAGTCGCGAAAGCTTGCGCGCAATATGAAAAGATGAATGTTTCTATGAAGCGCGAAGCAAAGAGAATTTATATGATGAGCTTAACGTGCTGTCAAGGGTTTCTCGGCGTTTGTTTGCGCAGAGAAACTCCGAAAATTTTCTTTTCACGCCGCCGCGGCAGCCCGAACCAGATCCGCGAGAGCCCGAATGAAAGTAGGGGAATCGTTTAGCGAAGGCATCATGCGAAAGTCGCTGATGCCCCGTTCGTTGGCCTGTTCGCGCGCCTCGATATTGATTTCGTGCAGCGTTTCAATGTGCTCGGTGACGAATGAAATGGGTATCACCAGCAGCCGCCGAACGCCGCTGGCCGCCAAATTGTCGATCGTCGACGTCAGCGAGGGTTCCAGCCATTTTTGCCGCCCTACGCGGCTTTGATAGCAGAGCGTGGAGGGATTCGCCCAGCGGCCGGTCGCCAGAACGAGCTTCATTGTTTCTTCAATCTGACCAGGATATGGGTCGCCCTTCTCAACCAGGCTCAACGGCAGGCCGTGGGCGCTGAACAAAAGGTGCACGCCCTCCGGCTGCTCCATCGCGCGCAGCGATTCGTTGATTCGCTCAACCAGAGCTTCGATGTACAGCGGATGATCGTGAAAATCATGGATCATGCGCACGGGAACGCCATTGCTGCGGTAAAGACGCTGCCACTCCTTCAGACTGCTGCCCGTAGTAGCAAACGAGTAGTGAGGGTACAGCGGTAGCAAAACGAGATGCTCGAGCTGATCGCCGTGCAATTTAGCAATCGCCTCTTCGGTCAGCGGATGCCAGTAGCGCATGGCGACTGCGACACGCGCGTCAATCTCCGGTGAAAGCGCAGTCGCAAGCGCGTCTGCCTGACGATTGGTAAGTTCAACGATCGGCGAGCCGCCGCCAATGGCCGCGTAGTGTTCGCGCACGACATCGGCGCGCCGCGAGGCAATAAGTTTCGCCAGCGGCTTTCGCGCCACACTCGCACCCATAAAATTGATGATTTCGGGATCGCAGAAGAGGTTATAGAGAAATGGCTCGACGGCCTCGAGGCGGTCCGGGCCGCCCAGTTGGAAAAGAACTACGCCGATCTTCTTTCGCGCGGCCATCGCAGCTCAGTCGCTTCCCTGTCGTTACGCTTCAGCGCGCTTACGGCTCGCGAACTTGCCGCTTCATTTCGGCGAGATCTTTCTCAACGCGCGCGATGCGTCTTCCTACGCTGAAATCGTAGATGAAAAATATCCCCCAGAAAGCCACATATGCCGCAAACAAGCTCCAGAAGTTTTGCATCACGGTTCTCCTAAACTCTTACCTTCGCGCGTTGCGTAATCTGAGACTCGCCGCGTTCCTCCACAGCGATCCTCAATTCTTCCGCTTCGTATTTCAGCCGCTCCAAGCGATAACGCTGCTGAATCAGAAAAATCATGAGCAGGGTCAGTACTCCACTGCAAAAGAAAAACACGCCCTTCATTCGCGGATCGAGGCTTCCGCTCCCAAACAGAACGGGCTGCGGATGCTGCGTGCGCCAGATGCGAATCGAAAGATAGTCGAGCGGAACGCCGAGAAAAATAAAAATCCCGAAAATGGCGGAAGCAGCCGCGCGACGCTCCGGGTCCTCAATTAGCCCGCGCAAAATCAAGTAGCACACGTACAGAATCCAGAGCACCAGTGTCAGCGTCAGCCGCCAGTCCCACGCCCACCAGACTCCCCAAACCGGATGCGCCCAAATTGGGCCGGTGACGAGAACGACAGACCAAAACGCGAGGCTCACTTCCACGGACGAGACAGCAAGCCAATCCCATTTGGGCGTTCGCTTGCGCAAATAGGCGATGTTGGCGAA
>JASHYE010000196.1 GCA_030043155.1 Candidatus Acidiferrales bacterium
ACGTGGTCGCAGCGATGAAGAAAGCAGTGTCTTGAACGACAAAGACAAAGGCGAGCAGGGATGGGAATAAGAAAAAGAAATAAGCGCAAGCTTCCCCGGTTTTGGGTTTCGATCCTGGGGACAGTGGTCCTGGTTGGGTGCCTAGTCTACTTTTGGATCCAAGCGGGGAACGCGCGCACCAGAACACAGACGGTGGCGGCAGGGCAGAGTGTGTACGAGAACGTCTGTGCCGGGTGCCATGAGGCGACTGACTTGCAACTTGCCACGAAGCCACCGCAATTGAATGGGCTGTTCCGGCGCAAGACGCTTCCGAGCGGCGCGCCAGCGACCGATGGGGAGGTAAGGAATGTAATTCTCCGCGGACGCGGGATCATGCCGCCGTTTCAGGACACGCTGGATAGCGAGGAAGTGAACGAGCTTATCCAATACCTGCACACCAAATAGCTTGGGCCGTAGGTCGGATTCGAGGAGCAGTTTGCAAACAAAGGTTACAAAGAGGTCAGATTGATTGAAAGGAGAATGAAGATGCTAGGTCGCCGGGAGTTAGTGAAACTGATGGGAGTGGCCACAATCGGAAGTATTCTCGTCCGAGATTCGAACGCAGCCAACAACAATCAGGAGATGCAATCAGGACAGGGGTCCGCGCCTTTCTCGCTGCCTCCTCTGCCCTACGCCTACGATGCGCTCGAACCTTACATTGATACCCAGACCATGCGTTTGCATCACGACAAGCACCATGCAGCTTACGTCAAGAATCTGAACGCCGCGGTATCGAATTACCCCGATCTGGCGAAACTGCCTGTAGAGGAGCTGGTTCGGAACTGGACAAAAGTGCCCGAGCCCATCCGCCAGACGGTACGCAATAACGGCGGCGGACACGCGAATCATTCTTTCTTCTGGCCGATCATGCAAAAGGACGCGCCAGGGCAGCCGAAGGGAGAGCTTGCGGGTGCTATCGACAGGAAATTCGGTAGCTTCTCCGGATTCCAGGAACAATTCACGAAGGCGGCGCTCAGTGTGTTTGGAAGCGGATGGGCCTGGCTCAGCTTGGATGGAAAAAAGGAGCTTTTCATCGAAACCACACCTAACCAGGACAGCCCGTGGATGGGCCGGGAGAGTTCCGGTCTTCGGGATCGACGTTTGGGAGCATGCCTACTATCTCAAGTATCAGAATCTTCGGGCGGATTACGTGGCAGCGTTCTATCGAGTGACTTCGTGGGATACCGTGAACGAGCACTTCCACAGGGGATTGAGTCAATCAACGTAAGCGTCAAGAGGCCACGGCAGTAGGGTGTGAAAGGGGATTTCGCGGAGAAATACAGCGTTTCCGTGACGGCGCTGAACGTGGCGAATCGACAGGTGCAATTGGATAACAGTTTGACATTTGGAGGGTTTCACTGGAACGAGCCGCGCGAGATTTACGCTGAGTTTCGGTACAGATTTCATTTTTGAGGGCGAATGTCCTACTGAGCAAAACGAAAGCAGATCCCTCACACCATCCGCACAAGATGCGGATGGGTTCGGGATGACAGCGTAAAGGAAAGGAACGGTGAAAGGCCGACCGGAAAGATGCGTGTGCTAAGATTGAAGATTCGCGACGAGGGATGTAGAGGTTTCCGTTCGCGATTGACACGCGCTCAGGGTTTGGCGAAAAAAGCATGAAAATTGGATTTGTGAGCCTAGGGTGCCCGAAGAACCTCGTCGACAGCGAGGTGATGATGGGGATTCTCGCGCAGGCGGGACACGAAATCACGGCGCGCGTGGACGAGGCCGAAGCGCTGGTGGTGAATACGTGCAGCTTTATCGAGCCGGCGCGAAAAGAGTCGGTGGAGTCGATTCTGGAGATGGCGGAGTACAAGAAATTCGGACGGGCGCGGAAATTGATTGTGGCGGGATGTTTGGTGGAGCGATACCGGCAGGAGATTCGAGAACAGATTCCTGAAGTGGATGCGGTGATCGGTACAGGAGAAGTGGAAAAGATTTTGGAGGCTTGCGAAGGCAAAATTGAGAACGCGGACGCGGGCTCGCCGACGTTTCTCTATCACGATTTCACTCCACGGATGCGCGCGACGCCTCGGCACACGGCGTACATCAAAATCAACGAAGGTTGTGATCATCCGTGCGCGTTTTGCATTATTCCGCAACTGCGCGGGCGATTCCGCAGCCGCAGGTTCGAATCGGTGGCGCGGGAGGCAAGGAATCTTGCGGCGAGCGGCGTGCGGGAAATCAATTTAATCGGGCAGGACACGACTTTCTACGGCGAAGATTTGGGAGTTCGCGATGGCCTGCCGCTGCTGCTGGAAGAGCTGGCGAAAATCGAAGAGCTGAGCTGGATACGATTTCTCTATTGCTATCCGAATCGCATCACGCGAAAGCTGCTGGAAACGATTGCGCGGAATGAGCGATTGGTGAAGTACCTTGATATTCCGCTGCAGCATGCGAGCCGCAGCGTTCTTGCGCGAATGAAGCGCGGGTCGAATGCGGAAGCGTTTTTGAAAATGCTGGGGCGGATTCGCGAGACGATCCCGGGAGTTTCGTTGCGGACTTCTTTTATTGTGGGGTTCCCGGGCGAAACGGAAGAGGATTTTCGCGTGCTGTGCGATTTTGTACGCGAGGCGAAATTCGATTGGATGGGCGTGTTCGC
>JASHYE010000197.1 GCA_030043155.1 Candidatus Acidiferrales bacterium
CCATGGTCGGATTCCAATCCGTCGGCGCCGACGTCGCCACCGCGCTCGCCGTTCAGGCCGGCCAGCTCGAACTCAACGTCATGATGCCCGCCATGTCGTGGAACGTTCTCCACTCCGCGCGCATTCTCACCAACACCATCGAAGCCCTCGCCGCGAAATGCGTCGACGGCATCGAGGCCAACGCCGAACGCTGCCGCTACTACGCCAACGCCACGCTCTCCGTCGCTGCCGCCCTCAATCCTTATATCGGATACGCTGCCGCCGCTGAAATCGCCAAAGAAAGCGTCAAGACCGGCCGCACCGTCACCGAAATCGCCCTCGAACGCAAACTCCTCGACGAAAAAACCATGCGCGAAATCCTGGACCCCTACCGCATGACCGAACCCGCCGCTCCTATTGAAACAGCCAGAAAGAAGGCCAAGAAGTAGCAATGACCGCCGAAGGCCCTACCGAAGGTCCTGAGCGGAGCCGAAGGAAGCGTAGCCGAAGGGAACCCGCCGCCCCAATCGCCTCCGCCCGCTCCAAAACCAAGAAGAACTAGCAACCGCGGGTGGCCCATCCTTTGCGTCGTCTGCAAAGGGTGGGAGTCGTAGTGGCCGGGTGCCCCATCCTGAGCGCCCACGGGTGGCCCATCCTTTGCGCCTTTTGCAGAGGGTGGGTTGTCCTCGCTTTTCGTAGGGGCGCTGCTTGCCGCGCCCGCGCGACTTCACGAGTCGCGTGTCATCCCGAACCCAGCGTGCTGCCTCTGCGCGATGGCGGTGAGGGACCTGCCGTTCCTAAATAAGACCCCTATCCTTGATCAACGTCGTCGCTTCGCCCTCTTATTCTTCTTTGCCTTCCTTTTTCGCGCCCGCGACGGCCCCTCTGCAACCTCAAATATCCGTTTTTGCTCCCGCGAGGCCGCCCACTGGAGGCACTGTTCGAGTCGATCCGTCCAACAATTGTTTGCGACTAGCGGAACCGGCTGGAATATGTCGATTAGGGCCGCGTTCTCGGCTCGCGGAAGCAACCAATTGGCAGGAGTAAACAAGAAGCGGTTCCAATCGCGAGTCGAAGGGTGCATGTTCACGGCAAGAATGTCGAAGTCGCCGAAACGATAGGGCCTAGTCTGCTCGTTAGTTTGCAAATCTATCCCACCGCGCGTCTTTTGAACCTCGACTAGATACATGTCCTCGCCTGGGAAACGGCGCTTCGGCGCCAACATCGGCCGTTGTCTTTCCATACGCTGTAGCTTTACTTGGATACGCACCTGCTGCCCCTTCTGAGTTTTCGACGAAATCAGAAAATCATACGTAGGATTGCCCGTAACCGCCGATGCCTCCCAGTCACGCAGTCCTGTCAATACATGCTTCTCGAAAATCGCTTCGGCGATAATCCCGCGCACGCCTCGTTTGGTAAGGTCGGAAGATCGCGCTATCGCACTGAGAATGATATCTGCTCCGACGCCCCATTCCCGTTCCAACGGATGCTGTGGAAGACGACTTTTTAGATATTCAAGAATGACTGCTCTCTGCTCATCCGAACATTCGTCAATTAGCCGCTTCAAATTGTCCAGCGACTCAGTCATTTCGTGGCCTGCCTCCGCTTTTCGGCTCGTAAGCTTTCACATCCAAACGCCTCAACAAGACCTTTCCTCCGATCTTGAGCACTCGGAACCTCCCCTTTCTAATCAGGCGGGCAATTGCCTGTCGCGAGACGCCCCTCATACGGGCAGCCTCTGCCTGTGAAACCCATTCCTTCATGTCCACACCATTTAAATAGGTTGACAACGTTAACCTATTGTTGGTACCCTTCCCCATCGTGAAATCCTCTATCACTACTTCTACTGTGGCGATTTTTCCGAAAGAACGAGACAATAACCTCCGAGAGCCTATGGCATCCAGCGCACCTAGAAGAGCCAAAACAAAGGGTCTGCCCGAAGGTCATCCCGCCAGTCTTCTTACGCAGTCTCCTTTCTTCATCACGGACCTGGGTGCGGCTTATTTAGGCAACTCCCTTGAAGTGCTTCGCGACCTGCCCACAGGCAAGATTAATCTAGTTATCACTTCCCCACCATATGCCCTTCACTTCAAAAAAGAATATGGAAATCGTAGCAAGGGTGAATACGTTAAGTGGTTTGTGCCCTTTGCACGCGAAATCTATCGCATCCTTTGTGATGACGGAAGCTTTGTCCTCAATATCGGCGGTAGTTATAACTCCGGAACGCCAACGCGCTCAATCTATCATTTCAAACTGTTGGTCACGCTCGTTGAACAAATCCATTTCCATCTCGCGCAGGAATGCTTTTGGTATAACCCCGCTAAAATGCCTATGCCAGCAGAGTGGGTCACGGTTCGTCGTATACGAGTACGCGATTCCGTCGAGTATGTCTGGTGGCTGTCAAAAACACCTTGGCCGAAAGCATCAAATCTTGAGGTCCTGAAAGAATACAGTGCCGACATGATTCGGCTTAATCGCAACGGGGTTCGCGGAGCAGTGCGTCCGTCCGGCCATGTGATCCGTAGCTCATTCGACAAAGTTACAGCGGGGGGCTCCATACCTGCAAACGTAACCGAGGCGGCTCTAGACGAATGCCCCGAGAGCATGCTGAAAATGGGCAACAATGCCGCTAACGACGAATACACGCTACGATGCAAAGAAGCGGGAATTAAGATCCATCCAGCGCGCTTTCCGGCTCTGCTGCCGAAATTCTTCATCAAGCTTCTCACGAGCCAAAACGATCTCGTCGTCGATCCCTTCGCAGGCTCAAATACTACCGGCTCGGTCGCAGAGCAATTAGGCCGAAGGTGGATTGCCGGTGAAGCCGTCGAAGAATACCTGAAAGCTAGTGTTTTCAGATTCGAACAAGCGCAGCCGGAACAAACTTCTCGCCAAGTGGCACTATTCAAATGAGCTTCGCCAACTGAACTATAGGCACCGCACGGCTACGCCCTCCCCTTGCCCTCATCTCCCTTTTCACCTAAAGTACTTCTATGCCTTACACCGACATCATCACCATTGACCCTGCCAAGCGCGGCGGCAAGCCCTGCATTCGCGGCCTGCGCATTACTGTCTATGACGTGCTCGATTCCCTCGCCAGCGGCATGACTCACCGGCAAATCCTCACCGAGTTTCCTTACCTCACCAAAGAGGACATTCAGGCCTGTCTCGCCTTCGCGGCTGACCGCGAGCGCAAACTCGAAATCCGCTAGCAGCAAATTTTCGGTCGATTCAACGTTTTTCCTTGACAATTCCTTACCTCTATGGTAAACATGGACCACTTTTGTAGCTACTTGAGTAGGCCGCAGGGCAAGTTGGCCATCGCCCCTTCCGCCTCAGAAAATCACTAAAACTTCATTCAATCTAAAGGAGAAAGCACACGTGTCTCAAAATTCCACCCAGTCCGTCCCATCCGACGAAGAACAGTACGCCGCTGCCCTCGCAGCCAAACTAAACGCAGTACTTGCAGTAGTTGACCCTGAATTAGCAGAAGAGTTCGATTCCGAGTCCGCCGAAGGTCCTGAGCAGAGCCCCACGGAGCAGAGCCGAAGGGAACCCTCAGCCACCCGCGCTCGGGCCAAATCCCCTGCCCCGCGCGTCTCTCGCAAAGAAGCCCGCGCAAGGCTCAAGCTCCGCCTCGAATCCATCCCCGGCTTCGATCGTCACTCCCGCAAGTGCCAAATCTGTAATCACCCTGAAATTGAAGACCTTGAAGACGAGTTCCTCAATTGGGCCAGCG
>JASHYE010000198.1 GCA_030043155.1 Candidatus Acidiferrales bacterium
CTCGCGAACAATTCGAGACGAAAGCGCGCGCGGCGCTGTCCACCACCAAAGGAAAAATTCAGGTTGCAGGCCTGCGTGAGCCGGTCGAAGTGCTTCGTGACCGTTGGGGCGTGCCGCATATCTACGCGCAGAACCAGCATGACCTTTTCTTTGGTCAAGGATTTGTTGCAGCGCAGGATCGCTTGTTCCAAATGGAACTGTGGAAGCGAGCAGGACAGGGCAGGCTGGCGGAAATCCTGGGGCCATCGGCTTTGCCGCGGGATATCGCCGCGCGGCTTCTGCGTTATCGAGGCTCGATGGAGACGGAGTATCAGAGCTACGCGCCGGACACGCGCGAAATTCTCGAGGCGTTCACTTCAGGGATCAATGCGTACATTCGCCGACGCTTGGATCCAAACGGCCCCGGATTGCCGGTGGAATTTCAACTTGCTGGATTCCGGCCCGAGTATTGGAAACCAGAAGACTGTCTGACGCGCATGGCGACTTTAAGCGTCACAGGAAATGCGCCGGAGGAGCTGGCGCTCGCACAGCTCGTCTCGCTGATTGGCGCAAAAAAAGCGACGGCTTTGGAGGATTTCGATCCTGCGACCACACTTCAAATTCCCGCCGGCGAAGACCTCAGCGGGCTCTCGCCGACGCTCATCTCGGGATTTGAGGGCACAGACAGACGCATCGAGTTCCCTGCAAATTTTCAAGGGAGCAACAACTGGACGATATCGGGAAAAATGACGCGCAGCGGAAAGCCATTACTTGCCAATGACCCGCACCGCACAATCGCGTTACCTTCGCTTCGTTACGTCGTGCACCTGAACGCGCCCGGGTGGGATGTCATTGGAGCGGGCGAGCCGGCGCTACCCGGCGTGAGCATCGGTCACAATCAGGACATCGCATGGGGCCTGACTGTTTTTCCGATTGATCAGGAAGATCTTTTTCTGGAGGAGTTGAATCCGCAAAATCCAAATGAATACCGCACGGCGACAGGCTGGGCCACGATGCACGTGGAACAAGAGGTTTTTCACGTCAAAGGCGGCCCGGACGTCAGGAAGGAGCTGAAATTCACGGTCCACGGTCCGGTGCTTTGGCAAGACGGTACGCGAGCGCTCGCGCTCCATTGGGTCGGCGCTGAGCCCGGTACTGCTCCATACCTCACTGGAATTTCCGTCGACCGAGCGCACAACTGGCGCGAATATCTCGCCGCCATGGAACGGTGGAAGACGCCGCCTGAAAATCTCGTATATGCAGACCGGGAGGGCAATATCGGCGAACAATCGGCCGGTTTGACTCCGCTTCGAACAAAAGGAAATGGGCTGTTGCCTGCGCCAGGCTGGGCAGGATACGAATGGGCCGGGTTCGTTCCCTTTTCGCAGTTGCCGCGGCAATTCAATCCGCAACGCGAATTTATCGCTACCGCGAACAACAAAACCATTCCGCCGAATTACCCTTACAAAGTGGGCTATTCATGGAGCACGGACCGCATCGCTCGAATCGATCAAGTGCTGGATGTCGCGCGGGACCAGAAGCGCTTGCTGGATATTCAAAATATGGCCGCGCTGCAAAATGATGTGATTTCCGTGCCCGCCCAAGAACTTGTTCAAACGCTATCCTCTAGCGGCTCCGCAAATGGTCCGGCGGAAAAATTGCTCGCGAGCTGGAGTGGCGATCTGCAGATGAATTCATCCGCGGCTGCTCTTTATGAACTTTGGGCAAAGCATTTGCGAACAGCGATGGTGAAGCGGATTACGCCGAATGCGCCGCTGCAAGCAGCGATCTATCTTGGCCCAGACGCTCTGGCACGGCTGATCGCACATCCTTCCGCGGACCTCTTCGGCAGCCATCCAGTCGAAGAAAGAAACACCGTTATCCGCGATACGCTGAAAGCCGCCTATAGGGAATTTCAATCGCTTGGACGCGGTTCATCCACTTTGACCTGGGGAGATTTGCACACGGTATTGTTCCGGGATGCGCTCGATGAGTTGCCAGGGTTGAAAAGCATTTTGGATGTTGGCCCATTCGCGCGTGCTGGCGATGGCACCACCGTGGACGCGACGGCGTTCACTTCGCAGAATTTCGATCAAATCGCGGGTGCGAGTTATCGGGAAATCTTCGATCTGAGCAACTGGGACAATTCCGAGGGCGTGAATGCACCGGGCGAAAGCGGCCAACCGGGCAGCCTTCATTATCAGGACCTAGCGCCTCTCTGGCGCGATGGACGATATTTTCAGCTAGCTTATTCGCGTCAGGCTGTGGAACAGGTTACGGTCGACCATGTGGAGCTAGTGCCAGCGAAGTAATAACAGCGAGCCGCCTGTTCGGGGCACTTCGATTTTTTTTCTTACACTCAATTTGCATCGTTCAATGGAGGGGGCTGGAGGCGTTCTTGGTTCATACTTTATCCAACGGGGGTTTCTGATCCGACGCGTGAGTTTAATCAGCCCTAAATTGCAAACCCCCGAGAATGGTGCTTGCCTTTTCTACGGAAGTAACTGTATGGTGCCCGTACAGTACTTCTATTATTTGCTGAGGGGTAATCGAATGGGGCGAGCGGTTTCGGTTCTTATTTTGTCGGACAATCGATTGTTTCGTGAGTCGCTGGGGCGGATCTTGTCGAAGCGTGCTGATCTTGAGGTCGCGTCGTCCTTGGGATTTTCGGAGGGAGCCTATCGCGAGGCGCTTCGTCTAGCACCGGACGTCGTAGTGCTCGACTCTTTGGAATTTCTGTATCGAGCCTGCGAGGGAAACCTGCGAAGGAATTCAGGAAACGGATTGAGCATGCTGCTGGTCGCCATGGAGGAGAATGAGCAGACGTTTCTGAGGGCGATACGCGCCGGAGCAATGGGATTCGTACCAAAGGAGGCGTCCGCGCTTGACGTGGTGGCGGCTGTCCGTTCGGTAGCGCGGGGCGAAGCGGTGTGCCCTCCAAAATTCTGCCGGATCCTTTTTGAATGTGTGGCGGCGCAGGCGGAAACATCGAAAAGTGAAGGCGGGTCGGCTCTGACCCGCCGCGAGCGACAGTTGGTCCCGATGATCGGGCAGGGTCTGACCAACAAAGAGATTGCTCAACAGCTCAGCCTCTCCGAGCAGACCATCAAAAATCACATTCATCGGATTCTCCACAAGTTGGGCGCGGAAAACCGCATGGGCATAATCTCCGCGGTTCATACTTTCCCAAATTGATTGGTACTACATGCAAGCGTGGTACTTTTCAGGTACTGACGCAATATCCTTGTGGGTACTTCGTGGAGAAATACACTGTTCCCTAATTGAGCCTTACGTCCTTCCACGCGATTACATAACCTTCCGGGGATCCTGTCGGGGGTGACCTGTGCGAAATGTTCGCGTGCTTGTAGCGAATCGGCCCCGTTTAATGAGGGAACTTGTGCTCGCAACCATCGGAGACCAATCCGATATCGATATTGTGGGCGAAGTGGAAGATGAGGCCGCCATTGCCGAAGCGGTCGCGGCGAAGCAGCCGGACTTTTTGATTGTGGCGCTGGAAAAGTCAAACAGACTCTCTCCGATCTGTGATCTGGTGCTGCAGCAGCATCCGAACCTGAAGGTCATCGCGATCGCTCCCGACCGGAATACCACAGTTTTCTACTGGACATCGCTCGAGATCAAATCGCATCAGATTGAGGCATCTGAAGAGGGTGTGCTGGGAGCGCTGCGCAAGACGGCAGAGACGGCGGGGAGAATTCAATGATACGGAGAAGAATATCTCAGTTTGCTGTGGCAGATAGCCTCAGGCAAATTCCAAGAGCAATAATCCTTCTTTTTGGACTGTCGCTCGCAGCCCCCGTAGCTATCTGTCAAACCACGCAGTCGAAAGCAACATTGCCACCCTCTGAGTTGGCGCAGCAAAACTACTCTCGCGTTGCGGCATCGGCTGTCGAAATTAAGAAGGTGCTGGTCTTGGATACAGGTTTGATGGTCGAGCTAAAGGAGTGGGTAGCGAAGGATGCCACTGATCATGGACAACTCGTGAGTGATTCGGATCTAACCGATCAGGCGATCTACGATCGACTGGAAACCGACGTTCAGTTTCGATCGGTGGCCACTGCACTGCTGCAAAAGTATGGCTATCTGTTGCCGCAAGTGAACCCCGCCTCGCCGCAGGCAAAGCAGCAACAACTCTTGTTAGAGCAACGCACGAAGTGGATTGTACAAGAGGAAGAAGAGGCCAGATCTAAGGAGCACCAGGAAGAACTGGCGGAAGAACAAAAACTTGAGGAGGCGCGTTACTGCCAGGAAGGAATTGGACTGGATTGTCCGAAGACGCAGAGTATTCAAGGTGCAACTCCAAACGGCGGGCAGATGCAGAATTTGGGGCTTCCGAGTCAGCAGGATGAATTGCAAAAAATCTTGCAACCGAATGCCCCGGGTGGCCCTCTCTTCCCAATACAGCCGGTGCAAAGGCTGGAGCAGACTCAGCTCATCCAGCGTCCACAAACTCCGCTCGGTTCGGACCTGCAGTTCGAAAATCCGCTGACGATGACGCCTGGTTTGTCTGGAGGATTCGGGGAAGAGACGAGCCAAACATCATCGCTTGAGGCAGGCTCAGGTGGGCTCGGGGGAATGCTTTCACAAAGTCCTTATTCTTCCGGCGGACAAGAGTCAGAAGGTGCCGGAGTCAGTGGTTCTTTCAATTCGAGTATGTTCGGAATGGGTTCAACAGCCGGAACGAATCCATTGGAAGCAGCTGCGCTTGGGAACGGCGGAGCCTTCTCAGGAGAGCCGGGATTAATGGCCTCCACGAGCGAAACGGACCTCTACAGTCAGCGGGATCTCTATAACCTTTCGCAGCCATTCGGACGAAATATGCTGCGCCCCGCAGCATCAAACCTGAGCATGGTGCGAGAAAACAATCCGTACTTGGAAGTCCCCTCGCTGTTTGACATGTACTTGCAGGCTGCGCCGCAACCCGCGGTGCCGCAGCGTTTCGGAATGGAGGTGTTTCAAAACGGCACTCGCGACTTGGATATGATCCCGATGGATATCCCGGTCGGCCCAAATTACGTGGTGGGACCCGGCGACGCCTTGGCGATCGATCTTTGGGGCGGAGTATCGCGGCGAATCTACGGAGTGGTGGACCGTGAAGGGCATCTTAGCCTTCCCGAATCTGCACCAGTGCTGGTCGCGGGTAAGTCGCTGGCCGACGTACAGCAAACAGTCCAGCGGACGCTTCGGACGCAATTTCGCGATGTTTCCGCTGATGTTTCTCTCGCCCGGCTACGAACCGTCCGAGTTTATGTCGTCGGTGACGTGGACCATCCGGGAGCTTATGACATCAGCTCGCTATCCACCCCTCTAAATGCGCTGTTCGCTGCGGACGGCCCGACGGCGCAGGGATCGCTTCGGACGCTCAATCACTATCGAGGGAACCAGTTAATCCAAAGCGTGGACGTTTATGATTTGTTGCTTCGCGGAGTAAAGAACGACATCCTGCCATTGGAGAATGGAGACACGATTCAGGTGCCGCCGATTGGTCCCGAAGTGACCGTCGAGGGAATGGTTAGACGACCGGCAATTTACGAATTACATGGGGAGAAATCGCTTAGCGATGTTCTGGCACTCGCTGGAGGATTGCTGCCAACAGCGACACTGCGACACATCGAGGTTCAGCGCGTGGTCGCACACGAGAAAAAGACCATGCTGAGCCTGGATATTCCCCAAAGTGACGATGCCGCCCAGGCAACTCAGCAACTCAATTCGTTTCAGGTTCAGGATGGGGACAGCATACGAATATTTGCGATCGCGCCGTACGGCCAGAATGCAGTTTACCTGGAAGGACACGTTCTCCGGCCGGGGAAATATTCCTACCACGGCGGAATGCGTGTGACAGACCTGGTTTCCTCTTACAAAGACCTACTGCCGGAGCCGGCGGGTCAATATGGCGAGATCATTCACCTGAATGCGCCGGATTACCATCCGACAGTGGAAAGTTTCAATTTGGCAGATGCGCTGGCGCACCCCGCGACGGCCCCGATTCTTCAACCGCTAGATACTGTGCAAATCTTCGGGCGTTTCGATTTTGAGAATCCGCCGACCGTCTCAGTTGGCGGAGACGTGCGAGATCCCGGGACGTATAACACGACGGGGCAAATCCATTTGAGCGACGCAATACACATTGCCGGCGGACTCGCACCAGATGCCGAAACCCAGGATGCGCAAGTGTTCCGTTATTTGCCAGATGGGAAGTCGGAAATTTTCAGCGTGGATCTTGAGAAGGCTCTGGCAGGCGATCCAGCGGAGAACATCGTCCTCGATTCGCGTGATCGCGTCTTGGTCCATCGCAATCCCGAGGACGTGAATCCCGCTTCCATCTACATCAAGGGCGAAGTGGCGCGTCCGGGTCGGTATCCGCTGACCTCGAACATGACTGTGGCGGATTTGATACATGCCGCGGGTGGATTACAGCCGGGCGCCGACCTGCAAACCGCAGACCTTACGCATTACGAGTGGAATGGACAAAAGCAGGTGATGGGCAAGCACGACGAGGTGAATCTAAGCGCCGCGATGGCGTCGAACGAAGGTCCGTCACTGTCTAACGGCGACGTGCTCACGATTCGGGAGCTGGCTGGCTGGGAGGACCTGGGAGCGTCAATCAGCGTTCGTGGAGAGGTACTGCATCCAGGGACCTACGGTATCAAGCCCGGGGAAAAATTGAGTTCCATCTTGCAGCGGGCCGGCGGGTTCATGCCTGATGCCTATCCTTATGGAGCTCTGTTGGAACGGACATCCGTGCGTGACTTGGAAAATAAATCGCAACAAGAGTTATACGAGCGGGTTAAGGGCATGGAGGCGCAGTTGACAGCGCAACCCTCAAGCGATCCGACACAAAAGCTCGCGCAGGAAACAAATTACGAGCAATGGCAGTCAGCGATGGAAGACCTGGCGGACAATCCGCCTCTGGGCCGCATGACGATTCAGATTTCGTCAAACGTTCGGCAATGGGCCAACACCACGCGCGATATTGAAGTACGGGACGGAGATACTTTAATTATTCCGAAACGCCCGAGCCAAGTGATGGTCCAAGGGCAAGTATACGACCCGACGGCTGTCACTTATAGACCAGGTAAAAGCGCAAAATGGTATCTGAATCAATCCGGCGGACCCACTAATTTGGCAAACAGAAGGGCCATCTTTGTCGTCCGTGCGGACGGAACCGTAATTGGCGGGCACGGGGGAATGTTGTTTTCGGGCGGGGGTTTGGATCAGGCTCTGCAGCCTGGCGATACCGTTGTAGTGCCTGAAAAAGCGCTGGGCGGACCCAGAAATTGGCAGGCATTCTTCCAGGTGGTGCAGGTGTTGAGCGGCGTGGCTACCAGCTCGATTCTTGCGGCGAATTACTGAGGACGCTCTATTGCTGATTAAACGCGTGGGGCTCACTGGGGCGATGGCAGCGATTTTAATTGCGAGCGTGGCGATGAGAGCGGCGGGACAGTCAGACAATGCTTCAGCGTCGAAGACTTCCGCGACGAGCACACCGATGACACAGCCCGCGAAACAAAAGAGCCTGCAAGAGTTGGCCAGCGGAGGGGAAAGCTCAAGTTTTGCAGCGCCAGGCACCGATCAGCAAGTGAACACATTTCGCACTGCGCCGAAGCACTTTTTGCTTGATGAAAAGGCGATGTGGACCAGCCCTGCTCATATTCGACTTCCTGACGCAACCTGGCTCGTTCCACTCGGCGGATTTGCCGCAGCGCTTTTCGCGACGGATACGGACGTAAGCCGGAACCTGAATAATGATCCGAATACACTGCGTCATTACCGAACGTTCTCGAATTATGGCCTCGGAGCAATGGCCGGAGCGGCAGGCGGCGCCTATTTTCTTGGTCTCGTGACTCACAACGAACATCAGCGCGAGACCGGATTTCTGAGTGGCGAAGCGGCGGTGGACAGCGTAGTCGCTGCGGAACTATTGAAGTACATGACGGGACGTGAGCGGCCGCTGCTCGATAATGCACGCGGACGATTCTGGCAAGGCGGGGATTCGTTTCCGTCAGTACATTCGACCGCGGCATGGTCGATCGCCAGCGTCGTCGCGCACGAATATCCGGGATTTTTGCCGAATCTTGCGGCTTATGGACTTGCGACAGCGATCAGCGCATCGCGAGTTACTTCCAAAGAACATTTTCCTTCGGATGCACTGGTGGGCAGCGCGATTGGATGGTTAGTGGGACAATATGTTTACCGCGACCACCACAATACGGATCTGCCCGGCGGCGGATGGAGCCCACTGGGTGTTCGTCCCGAGCGGCCGGGGCATTGGCAAGCCAAATACATGGGCTCGCCGTACGTGCCGCTCGATAGCTGGGTCTATCCAACGCTACTTCGCCTCGCTGCCCTGGGTTACATAAAGAGCGACTTTGAAGGTATGCGGCCATGGACGCGGATGGAATGCGCACGACTGGTGGAAGAGGCCGATGAGAACATTGGCGACCAACCAAGCGCGGGACGCGAAGCATCCAGGCTTGACAGCGAATTGCAAACAGAATTCTCTCGAGAAATTGCGCTGCTCGGAGGCGGCAATAATGCAACCGCCCAGGTGGAGTCAGTGTACACGCGCGTGACTGGAATTTCGGGCGAACCACTAACGGACGGATATGACTTCGGGCAAACGATTGTGGATGATTTTGGACGTCCGTATGAAGAAGGTGCGAACAATGTCACTGGCGCGTCCGCATGGGGAAGTGATGGCCCATTCGTCGGGTATTTTCGCGGCGAATACCAGCATGCGCCGAGCGCGCCAGCGCCGGCGGCTGATGTTGGACCGACGATTGCTGCTGAGGACCGCCTGCCGGTTACACCTCCGGACACACCGGTCGCGGCTGTAGACCAATTTCAGCTGCTTGATTCTTACGTAGGAATGAATTTTCGCAATTGGCAGGTCACATTTGGCCCGCAGTCGCAATGGTGGGGACCGGACGAGAGCGGCCCGATGGACTTCAGCGATAATGCCGCGCCCATTGACATGCTGCAGATCAATCGTGTTTCGCCTTTCCGGCTCCCGAGTGTGTTTGGCTTGCTGGGCCCCATTCGCGCGGATTTCTTCCTGGGGCAAGTCACCGGGCAACATTTCATTTTGATCGGGAATCAGGTGACGGGAAACTTTTCTGAGCAACTTAATCCTCAGCCGTTTGTTTATGGAGAGAAGATTAGCTTCAAGCCGACGAGGAATTGGGAACTCGGTTTCGGAGAGGTGACGCTTACAGGTGGGCCGGGCGATCCTTTTACCACTGAGAAGTTTCTGGAGGCGCTTGCTCCCGACAAGTATTTCGGGGGCGGCTTACCCGGAACACCTGGCTACTTCGGCAACGGCCACTCTGAAGTGGATTTCACCTATCGAGTGCCAGGGATACGAAACCGACTGACTCTTTACGCCGACGGTTTCAATCAAGATGAGCCTTCACCGTTGCTTGGCACTTGGGATAAGGCTGCGTGGACCGCGGGGATCTATGTTCCCGCAGTTCCTGGCATTCCTAAGTTGGATTTCCGAGCGGAAGGAATTTACAGCGATCCTCCAATAGGGGGAACCGTTTCACACGGATTTTTCTACATTGGCTCTTCCTACCCCGACGGATATACAAACGCAGGCAAGTTGATGGGCAGTTGGATTGGCCGGCAAGGTCAGGGCGCGGAAGCGTGGAGCACGTATTGGTTCACGCCGAAGGATACTCTTCAATTCAATTTCCGGCACCAGAAGGTGAGTCAGCAGTTTGTTCCTTTCGGCGGCACACTGACAGACGGCGGCGTGAATGCCAGTTTATGGATCGGCTCGCAACTGCAGATCTCTCCGGCGTTCCAATATGAGGAATGGGATTTTCCTGTGCTGGCTGCGGGCAGGCAAACAGATGTAACTTTCTCGATGCAGGTGACATATTGGCCGAAATTCGGGCATAGGCAAAACGACACATCTACGGCTTCGCCAGATAGTAATGTAGAACAGTCTCTGATAAACAAACACGTCAACGAATAATGACGAGAGAGCTCGACAAGTCGGAACGCGCCCATGAAGAGGAATTGATCCTCGCGGAAGCTCTTCTTCCGGTTACGCAAAGCGAGAGTGACCGGGAGCGACGAGAGCAGAGAATAGCGAACGTACGTTTGGTCTGGGATCGAAGGGGTTTTCTTCTCCGAGTTTTGGGCGCGAGCCTGGTCATCACAACCATAATTGCATTCCTGATTCCGTCCAAATATACGTCTACAACGCGTTTGATGCCGCCCGACCAGAATTCGGGTTCGGGACTAGCGATGCTTGCCGGACTGGCGGGGAAAGCCTCCGGTAGTTCACTGACAAGTTTGGGAGGATTGGGAGAACTTGGGGAGGGACTTCTCGGATCGAAGACCACGGGCGACCTCTTTGTCGGTGTTCTTAGCAGCCGAACAGTTCAGGACGACTTAGTGTCGAAGTTCGACCTGCGGAAACGATACGGGTATAAGCGGTGGGAAGATGCTCGTAAGAAGCTTGCCGGCCGTACAAATCTATCGATAGATAGAAAAAGCGGGATATTGTCGATCGAGGTTACCGACCGGAGTCCACAAAGAGCAGCGGCCATGGCCCAGGAATATGTTGCAGAGCTGAACAGGACGATGGCAGATCTGAATACTTCATCCGCTCACCGCGAACGGGTGTTCCTAGAGGGAAGATTGAATCAAGTCGAAGAGAATCTTGAGTCGGATGAGAAGCAGTTCAGCCAATTCGCGAGTAAGAACACCACTATTGATATTCAGGAACAAGGCAAAGCCATGATTGAGGCTGGAGCTAACCTCGAAGGTCAGCTAATTGCTGCGCAAACAGAATTAGAGGGTTTGCGTCAGATCTTTACAGATAACAACGTCCGCGTTCGTGAAACGCAGGCGCGCATCGACGAAATTCGTCGACAACTACACAACATAGGTGGCGCTGCATCGCCGGACAGCGACAACCAAGACGTGTCGGGCGCGCCGGGCAGCAGCTTGCTTTACCCGCCGATCCGGCAACTCCCGATCTTGGGGGTCACGTATGCGGATTTGTACCGCCAGATGAAAGTTCAGGAGGCGGTCTTTGAATCGCTTACGCAGGAATATGAGCTTGCAAAAGTAGAGGAAGTGAAAGAAACCCCCAGTGTCAAGGTTCTCGATGCCGCCGAAATCCCGGAGAATAAATCATTTCCACCTCGGTTGCTAATAATAGTCCTAGGTACCCTGCTGACTGGCGTTCTCGGTGTCGTGTGGCTCAACGAAACTGCGAAGTGGGAGAAAATAGACGAGCAAGATCCGGGCAAGATGCTCGCTCACGAAATCTTTCGTTCTGTTTCAAAGCGCATGCCACTGTTATCCCGGAATGGCTCCTCAAAGCTGTCCGGGGACATTGAGGATAGGGAAGAAAAATGACGGTGCCGTCAGCATGAAACTAGTGTTCGCGGGCATGCTGTAGGAACTGAATCCATTTGGTGTTGGCTTTCATGATAGAACTAGACGCTGTTCGATCGTCCTCCAAGTCGACGCGGAGACATTCCTTCCAGCCTGAGCCGGATGATGCTCGTGCCAGGAGGCAGGATCGTCTTCGCCGATCCCGTCGTATTGGTGGTCACTGGATTCAAATCTCATACGCACTAATTGATTTGTTCCTCGTATGTATGGATGGCCTCATTGCCTTGTCTTTACGGTTTTTCGGCGATTCCACCAGCGCCTTGCTTCATTGGCATCGCTCCAGCGTAGAAGCCGGCCTTCCCACGGCGCATTACGCTGCGTTCTTATTGCTCTACGCAGTCGTAATTCTCCTGTTTTGTCAAAGTCAGGATCTTTATCGAACCGTTCGGACGCGAACAGCACTGAATGAGTCTCGCGCGATTTTCAAGGCGATAGTATTCGCGACATTGTTGCTTTCGGCATTCATATACCTTTCGGGAGTAAAGATCGTCTCCCGGCTTGTTGTCGGTTTTGCTGCTTTACTCAATGTGGCCACATTCATCTCCTGGAGACTCTGGAAGAGAAGGATAGTGCTTCGACGCGCGGCTAAAGGGATTGGGACCAAAAATGTAGTAATCGTAGGCGCTGGGCGGATCGGACAAGCGCTAGCCGCGCACTTGGAAGAGGACAAACTCTTGGGCTATTCATTCAAAGGCTTCCTCGACGCTAATCACAGCACAGACCCCCGCCTCTTAGGAAAAATTGAAGATCTTTCTCGAATCGCGAAGTCCGAGTTCGTAGATGAGGTTTTCATATCCATTCCATCTGAAAGGGAGTTAGTGAAAAGCATTGCCGCGGAAGCACAGCAATATAGGCTCGCCGTAAAAGTGATACCCGACCTGTACGATGGTTTCGGCTGGAACGCTCCAATAAGTCACATAGGGCAGTTCCCGGTCATGGAGCTCCACTGGGAGGTGAAGCACTCTGTTGGTTTGTTTGTCAAGCGCGCGATCGACATTTTCGGATCTGCACTAGGGCTAATATTGTTGTCCCCCGTTTTCGCAGCAATAAGCGTTGCTATCCTCCTGGACTCATCTGGCCCAGCAATTTATTCGTCGTCACGGATGGGCAGAAAAGGGCGCAAGTTTACTTGTTATAAGTTTCGTACGATGAGTACGAATGCGGACCAAATTAAAGATCAACTGCGGCACTTGAATGAGCGTCATGGCCCGACCTTCAAAATCACCAATGATCCGCGAATTACCCGCTTTGGCCGCTTCCTGCGAAAGTATAGTCTTGACGAACTTCCTCAACTATGGAATGTGCTGAGAGGAGAAATGAGTTTGGTCGGCCCTCGACCTCATCCACTGGATGATTACAAGCAGTATCAGCTTGAACACCTGAGACGGCTCGATGTTAAACCGGGCATTACAGGCCTCTGGCAAGTTACGGCGCGCAGACATCCCTCTTTTGACGCCAACATGCGCCTCGACCTCGATTATATCGAGCATTGGAGCCTTTGGCTTGATTTAAAGATTTTCTATAAGACCTTACAAGAAGTAGCCAGCGGCTCCGGTTCATGACCCAAAGGCACTCGAATATTTCCTTTAAGAACCTAGGAAGCGGGTTCTGGGCCTTGGCCGATCAGGGTGTCGTCAGTCTTGGAAATTTCATGACTCAGATTGTTCTGGCACGAAGCCTTTCTCGACTCGAATATGGCATATTTGCCCTCCTTTTTGGCGTCCTGCTGGCCTTGTTTATTTGTCACGGCAGCTTGATTACCTATCCGCTTTCGCTGACTGGCGCAGTCGCTGATAACAACGAACTAAAGAAGCTAATGAGCGACTCACTGTCGTTGACCTTTTTGTTTGCTTTCTTCTTAGCGCCCGTTGTTTTCGGCGCCGCTTGGGTTCTGAAGGTATCAGCGCTGGGTTGGGTGGCGCTTCTTGCCTTGCTTCTGTGGATGTTTCAAGAAACGGCTCGGCGCGCGCTCATGGCGCACTTGCTCCACAGAAGAGCCATCTGGGGAGACGGAATCAGCTATATAGGGCAAGCGGCGATCCTGTGGATATTTGCACAACGTGGCCACATAACACTCCCGATAGCTTTCCTGATACTCGCGGCCACGTCAGGCATAGCTGCGCTATTGCAAATTCTACAGGTTGGAGTTGCGTTCCCAAGCGTTCGCAGAATGTTGCGCCTGGCGCGGTCGTATTGGTCTCGCGGTCGCTGGGCGCTGTTTACCATGCTGTCTGATGGAGGATCTCGCCAAGTTTTCCCTTGGACGCTTGCGCTTCTATTCGGACCGCAAGAAGCAGCTTCGTTTCAAGCTGCCATGAACGTGGTGGGGGTGAGTCACCCGGTACTTTTCGGTGCCAGCAACTTGATTATTCCAGCGGCTTCCCGCACCAATAAGGAGCATGGGGCCCGACCAGCGTTTCGCATCTCAGTCGCGTATGGAGCACTCGCGATGGCCATCTTGGTGCCCTATTTTATCTTCTTACTATTCTGGCCGGGCCAAGCTCTTTCGATACTTTATGGCAAAGCATCGGTATACACCGCTCTGGGACTGGGGGTCCGCCTAGCGGCCCTTGCATATCTCTTCGGAGCTATCGGGGCGCTCTTGGCTGGGTACTTGCTTGGGATTGACCGCCCAAAGTACGCTTTCGGCGCGAATCTTGGCGCTGCTGCAGTAGCGCTCATTCCGGCCGCGATCTTGACCGTCCGATACGGTGTGTACGGTGCGATAGCAGGATTCCTGGTATGGATGATCGCGCGAACAGTCTTGTGTGCAATTCTCGTTCGCCGAATTGTTCGGATGCACGATACACGCACCTTAGGTATGCCCTACTTCCCGAGCGTCGCGGAGGACAAGTCCTTGAGGGCGAGCCTCGGAAAATGAGTGAAAGATTCTGGTTCCGATCAGCCACCTTTCTGATAATCGGATACT
>JASHYE010000025.1 GCA_030043155.1 Candidatus Acidiferrales bacterium
CCTGCTGTTTCACATTTTTAGATGGATTCGCACTCGATCGAGTGACTCTAAATAGGCGCCGACCCAGAGCATCAATCCGGAAGCGCTTGAAACCGGCTATGAAGATGAAAACGAGTCCAAGTCAAACC
The DNA here is from genome assembly GCA_030043155.1 of Candidatus Acidiferrales bacterium. Next base: position 129 of record JASHYE010000025.1, read on the forward strand.
GAAGCATAGGACAGCAAAAGCCGGAAGCTCGCACTAGCCATATGGCGCCTGGGGGGCGCTTTTTGCCTACGGTCTTCCCTTTGCGAAATATCCGGCCTCCTATGTATTGCGAATCGTCGGTCCGGAAAGTAGCCTCACATACGCCGGAGCTACGGTTTTGTTTGGATTGAATTCGAAATGGCAGTGAATGGAAATGGGATTGTGCGCGGTTTGTTTCTTAACTTTTCAGCTCTTCGCGCCTGTGCGGAGCGCCTGAAGATGCTTGGAATTCGCCTCGCCGATATGTCTGTGTTGCTTCCTGATGGCTCCGTGGTAACTGCAACGGCAGTCGAATTTCTGCGGACCCACAGTGCAAAGGCGGAAGGCCTTTCGAACGACGCGGCTCGACCTCAAACCTCTGCGAGCACATTGACGAAGGTGCTATTGAGCTTGGGCGTCCCAGCTTACATTTCAGAAGGGCTTGAATGCAGAATGCGGAACGGAGCGATTTTGCTATCGGTTCGCTGCAATGCTTCGGTAGCCGAAAGTGTTGAGGGAATCTTTACAGAAGGCGGCGGCGAGGACGTCTCCTCCGCGTCGGCGAAGCGGATTGAGGTTCTCCCCCGGGAAGGCTCACGGAAACAGCCGTATAGCCCTCAGCCGGTTTCGGTCTGGCGAGAGCGGGCTGCAAGTGCCTGAGAAGCTGAATAAGGATTAGGATTAAAAGATAAGGTGATTCGTGACGATATTCAAACGCCTGACGAGCCGAAGATGCCCAAGATGTGATTCCCGAACCATCCGCCGCTCTCACCGTGTGGGGATTAAGGAACGGTACGTGCTAACGATGTCCTTCATTCGGCCATACCGATGCCTCAAATGTGACGAACGTTTTTATCTCTACGATGGTGGTCTCTTTCCCGCTGTAGCCAGACGCTCACTCAATACGAGCCACTAGCTCCTTTCGATGCAGGCACCGGAAATTGCATGGGCTCACTTCCGCACGAAGACTCGTCCCATGTCCAGGCCAAATGAGGGGTGTTCACGCGTTCCCGTGATCTTGATTGGCAATACGGTGCCAGCATTCTTTTTTTCGAAGAGAGGGTCAATGAACTTGAGGAACAGTGATTTCACTCCCGTTGTGGTACGCGAAAGTTTTGCTTTCATCCTGAGTGTCCCGCGAAAATCGAGTCCTTCCGTTTCCAAATTGTAGGTTCCTTTCAGCGCAACGTCGGCCCCAGGAACGCCAAAAGTGAGAGTCGAGAATCGAGCTACTCCATTCGTTAAAGTGAAGATTCCAGACAGCTGCGAAACTGCGGTGCCATCATCGGCATCCGGTTTGCCACGTCCGCGGCGGCTAAGAGCGTTGATTTTCTCTTGGATGGTCTGCTCGCTGAACCGCGCGGAGGCTACGCCGAATGTGCCATTCAGCCAGATTCGCTTTGTGATATCAGCGTCTTTGGCGTGCCGCGACGGGATCACAAATTGGGTCTTCAGTGAAACAGTTCCCGTCAGTAAGGGTTTTTCCGAACCGACCGCGGTTTGAAGCAGATCCTGAACGCGGGCCGACTTCGCAAGCACATACAATTTTACTGCGCGCCCTGGCTGGCGCGGCCCTTTCGCGACGTCCCCTTTGGCGTCCAGAGTCGATTGAATCAGCCTGATTTGAATCGTATTCAGAATTGTGTTTCCGTTCATCCCATCTACGACGGCGCTGAAGCTTGTATTCAACGGCACGCGATGTTTACTGACGTTAACTTCGAAATCCGGAGTTTCGGTCTCGCCGTGCACTTGAATGTAATCGAGCACACCGACAAATTCCCCCGATGAAGAAAGAGTTCCAGAAATTCCGCGGATTGTCGCGAGGTCGGCGTTTGAAAAAGTATATTTCCCCGCAAGAGGTGATTGGCTGGGATCGTCGGCATTCCATGGGCCAAATTGACCCTGCGTGAGGATTTGGCCCACCGGCTTCGGATTTGTCAGGCTAGCGTGAAACGCCGCTGGCTTGTCTGGCTGGAAGGACTCGATTCGCAGCTGATGAAAAGCAAAAGACAGATGTTGGCCGCCTCCTTTGCGCAGAACGTTCAGAGTCATATCGCTGGCGGTGACTTCGTCGATGAGAAAATTGGTCCGGAATTTCTTCTTGGGGGCGGAAGAGTTGTCTTGTGACTTTTCCCGTGGAGGCACATTGATGATGAGCCCCTGCATCTGCAAAGTTCGAAGATGTGGGCGACGCTCAAGGAGCGAAAAAAGATTCGCATCAACTGAGCACTTCGCGATCTGGATCAAAGGCGGGAGTTCATTGTGCTTCGGATCCCTTAATATCAGCCCTGTGAATTCGGCGTGCAACGCGGGGAAGACGGAAACGTGCAGTGAGGATAATTTCACATTGACGTGAAATCGATCCGCCGCGATTGTTTCGATCTTGTGACGTACGATGTAAGAGTCCAGAATAGGCGGCGAAAACAATGCCACAAGAACGAGGGCCACTGCGACTGCCACCACGGTAAAGAGAAGGATTCGTACCCTGCGATTCAGCATGCACGTTGTCCGAACCTTTAAAAATCCCGATCAGTTAACTGCGATTTCGCCAGCGCAGCAATCAAGCAACGGAAGGGAAAAAGCTCGTCCGAGAGGACAGTGGGGCCGGCAAGGGAGGAATTCGAGTGAAAGGAGAATGAAAATCGGCCCCACACGCCACCCGGTTTCGCCGAGGAAATGGCGGAATTGTGCTTCTACTTACGTTCCTGGGAACTGCTGCTTCCCTTACAGTTCTTTTCGTGCTCTCTCAACTCACTTGATGAGTTAAACGATCTGCCACACTGACTGCATTTGTGTTGGCTGCCCTGTTCTGTCATGTTGAACACCTCCAAGCTGTCATATTGCTGCAACACTCTCAAATTCTGGTTCCGTGTGACCTTTATCACAATCGGTCAATTCCTGTAGTCGGCGCTCCAATTTTTTGTACACCGTTTATCTTTGAGGAGGCTAGTGCTTTCGACTCATCAGAATGGCGATCGTGGTGCCGATGAGCAAACCCGCGGTTATACCGAGCCATCCTCGATGCGTGGTTCCTAAAGCTTGCAGCGATATAGTAGTGGCATGGTTGTCGAATATTCCTCGGGTCCCGAAATCGCCGGGAACTGGTTGAAACAAGTTGTCCGGCCGGTTTGGTTCGACAGGCTCATTGGTCTGCTGGGACTCGTAGGCGTGTCTCGCGAGGTAAGAATCGAGAATCGCCGGTGCTAATTTATTTGCCCAGATCGCCTTGTCGGTAGAGCCGCCGACGTTAACCTCGCGGTGCCGATGCGTTGCGGCCCAGACAATTGCCCGTGCTGCAACTTCCGGCTGGTAAATTGGCGGCACCGGTTGGGGATGGCGAGGAAGCCGAGTTCTGCACCAACTGAACTGCGGCGTGTTCATCGCCGGGAGCTGCACCATGGTCAGATGGATGTGGCTGCGATCGTGAATCAGCTCGGAACGCAATGAATCGGTGAAACCACAAATGGCGTGTTTTGCGCCGCAATACGGCGCTTGGAGGGGAATAGAGCGATAAGCCAGTGCCGAACCTACCTGCACAATCACTCCGCGATTACGGGGAATCATTCGACGGAGAGCAGCCATTGTTCCATAAACGGTCCCGAGGTACGTCACCTCAGTAGCGCGTTTGAATTCTTCCGGAGTAATGTCGCGGAGGGGTGCAAATACTGTGGTCATGGCAGTGTTGACCCACGTCGTAATCAGGCCAAGTCTTTCCTCGATGGCGTTGGCAGCGCTTTCGATTTGATCAGGGTCTGCCACATCGGTGGGAACAGCGAGAGCTGTCGCGCCCAGCGCTTCAACCTCCGACTGAGCGGCGGTGAGGCCGGTGGTTCCTCGAGCGAGGAGGCCTATTCGAGCTCCCCGCTTTGCGAAGGCGTGCGCCGTCGCGCGGCCAACTCCGGCGGACGCGCCGGTGATGACAACGACATCAGGTGGCTTATCAGAATAGAGGCGCTGTTGTTTGCTGATTGTGATATGGTTTCCATTTTTCATTTTCCTGGCAAAAAGCTAGTAAGAATGTCCTTCATACGTTCTGCAAAATGGGACGTGAGAGACCATGGGCTAGGCTGGCGCACAACATGCAGAGTTCCTTGCTTTTCTTGAATTTCGTAGTCGCTCGCACCGTTTTCCTTCCGAAAAAAACGTATCGTCACAGTAGCGCCGGCTACACTCAGGTTTGACAAAGTCATTTCCGGCAGCCACTCCGGAAGATGCGGATCGACGAAGAGCATCTTGAGGGGAGCGTACGGGTATACGCCAACCATACTTTGCAGCAAAGAGAACACTGTCGATGACGACCATGCCTGTGGCGAATTCGCATTTGGGTAAATGGCCGGAAACGGATGCTGGTCGTCTCGTGGATGCCCGCTAAAGAGCTCAGGAAGCCTGTAAAACTCGAAGAGCGCGGCTGCTTCGAATTGTGCGCGACAAATCCTCTCCACATGTTCGTACAACCCATATCGTGCAAATCCTAAAGCAAAAGGGCCATGCTCAACCGGCCACACGGAACCGCGGTGATAACTAAAGGGATCGTAAGCCGGATGGTCTGCGGAAAGCGTTCGAATACCCCACCCGGTGAACAAATCGGGAGCGAACATGCGCTCCGCCGTTTGCTTGATAAGGGAGTCGTCCACGATTCCAGAACCAATGCAGTGCCCTGGATCGGAGCCAATTGAGCGAATGGGCTTCGACTTCGCGTCTAGTCCCATCGCGAAGTAGCCCTCTTTGTCCATCCAGAAGGTCTCATTGAAATGTTTCTTAAACTCTCGGGCCTCGCGAAATAGGACTTTTGCTTCATCCTTTCGGTCAAACCACCACAGGACCTCTGAAAAGAAGATCTTTGCAAAATAGACAAAGGCTTGCTCTTCACAGGTGGCGATTGCCGGTGAAACTTCTTTGCCATCCGGATAGACAATAGCGTCGCTGGAATCCTTCCAGCCTTGATTTCGCACTCCCATTTTGGAGCGCGTCTTGTAGTCGTAGAACCCGTCGCCGTTCGAATCGCCGTAATCATTCAACCATTTGAGCGCCTTGAGAGCGGGCTCAAGGTACGGCCCAACGAGGGTTTTGTCCCCGGTCCAATGCCAGAGCAGAGCCACCGCCACCGGGTAAAACGCAGAAGTCGTTGTGGCTCCATAGTAGCGGCCGCGGGGAATGAGATTGAGAGCCGAAAGGGGATCGGTGTGTGACTCGTGAAGCATGCGGCCCGGCTGCTCATCTCTCCAGTCGTTCGTTTCAGTTCCTTGCCACCGGGCGAGTTGAGGAAGCGTCCCCTGCAAGATGGCGGTACTGAGTATCGCGGATTGCCAGGCCACCGTAAGAGTGTCGCGGCCATAGAGCGCGATATAGATGGGCAGTCCTGCGGCCACAGTCCACGCATTTGGACCCGAATCCAGATCGTACAGTCGCAAGGCTGTCAGGTCTCTGGCTGCCTGTTTGACGCAATCTGTTACCACTGATGTGAGGCTTTTCTCAGTCGGAGAGCTAAAGTAAGTGGCTGAGTCCAAGAAGTGAGACCGGAGAGGGTCGTACCTATTTCGCGAATCGAAGAAGGAGTTGCACGAGTATCCGGGACTCAATGCCCGGCCATCAATCGATGGAAAAAAATCTACACAAAAATGCGCGCGACCGTGAGGAGATACGCGCAGGCGATAGCTGATTCTGTTCTTATGGAACTTAGGCAGCTGGGCGTCAGCGCTGGAGATGCGAATACGAATCGCACGATCAATCTTCGCAATCCCTTTTTCTCCCGAGTGACTATACGCGTGTATTTCAGAATGTCGAAAGCGAAGTTCAGCGCCCTCCGCAGGCAAGCTCCATTGAGTTGTTTTCTTGCGCTTCACCAGTCGGCGTTTGGCATCCGCTTCGGTTACTGACGCAAAGTCCGCGTCGAAAAAAAACGACATCTCAAAATCGCTCGACCGTGGCGAATAATTCACAAGCTCGATATCTTCGTGCAGACCGTCGCCCGCAAACCGCGAGATTCTTAGCTCGAGCGTGTTCTCTGCATAAGCCGGAACTTCTCCGCTGCCCTGATCCCGCGGTCCGGGGTCCGCTCCAGGGGGTAACAGAACGTAGTACCCGAGCCAGCTGTGCTGGCTTACATTCGAGAGGGCAACCGGTATGGGTGTTTCCCCGTCAATTCGAATTTCATATCGCGAGAGCAGACGTGTTTCGTGAACGAAGAGGCCGAACGGCGTGTCTTCCGGAATTGATCCATCTCTCGCTGTGCGCAAGACGGTTCGTCCCTGACCGATGAACCACGAATCGTTGTGGGGTTGAAGGCGAATCAGAGAGCCGTGGTATCTCCAGAGCTGCTGGGTGTCAGCTGCGGCGTTGGCTTTGCGTTGTTCGGCAGCATCCGCAGATTTGCTCACAGGATCTGCCCCTGATCCAGATTGTGGACGACATCAAACTTCGTAGCGATTTGCATCAGCATGCTTCAGGATAATTCCCATGCCCGGTTCCGAATGGAGTGCACCATTGTGTTCCATGCGCTTGGAACATCCATTGCATCTCTACCGATGACAAGATGGCTGAGATAGTCACGAATCAGGAGCGCAGTCGACGTATCAGCGTAGGTGTAGCCGAGCCCCGTGGTTCCGGCGCCAAAAACTTCTACGATGACGATTGTGGTCGCATTCCATTCGAAGGTTCCGTCGGGACTCGGGCGCGTCCGTTGGAATCTTGCAGGCTGTAACCTGCAGTTTCTCGATGGGAATTTCAGCGTGTCGCGATAGCGCGGGTTGCGCCAACTAGACAAGCTCCCGGACACGGTCCGACGCGATCGTCAGAGCGATCTTCTTGCGATTGTGTGTTCCTCGTGCCAAAGCCTCCGAAAACTTCAATGCTTGCTCGGCCGTTATTTTCGGTGGCATCGGAGGCTCAAAAGGATCGACGACGGCCTCGATGAGCACGGGACCGGGAGTATTAAGCGCCTCGTCGAGAATAGGCCCACATTCTGATGGGTCTTCGATGGTGAAACCGGTGCCACCGCAAGCACGCGCGAACTGCGTGAAGTCGATTGGATTCAATTCGCAGCCATATTCGGGATTTCCGAGGAAAACCATCTGCTCCCATTTTATTTGACCTAGCGTGTTGTTCTTAATGACGACAATCTTGATTGGCAATTTGTACTTAACCGCAGTTGCAAACTCGCCCATGAGCATGGTGAATCCACCATCCCCAACGAATCCCACGCATTGCCTGTTGGGGTATGCGACCTGTGCCGCGATCGTATAGGGAAGACCGTTCGCCATAGTCGCCAGATTTCCTGAAAGAGAATACTTTTGGCCTTTCTTCGCGGGTATTTGCCGCGCAAACCATGTCGCTATCGTCCCGGAATCTGATGAGACAATCGCGTCTGATGACAGCCTCTTTCCCAATTCCCACGCAACAACCTGCGGTTTCATTGGTTTACTGGAGCGTGTGCCGCGTTCTTCCATCAACTCCCACCACTCTTTCATGCTCTTTTGTGCTTTCTCGAGAAAGCCGCGATTCTTATTGGCCTTGAGCTTTGGAAGCAGAGTCCCTGCCCCGCGGAATCGGCGCCGGATCACTGAGATTATTAAATCGAAGGTGCCTGTGCGCCGCGGCGGGACGGTAACAAGGGTAAGGGCCTATTGGCTCTTCATCGCTGAAATAAACAGTGATCCGAATGTGAGCTTCCTGGTCGTTCGTGTTCAACACACATGCCGTCTCATGACTCAACATTTCCGGTTCAGGGCCGGTGCTACCCTCAGGTATGTAGCCCTCCGCAATCGCCCACCGCAAGCTCCTGAGAGACTTCGTTGGTTCAGTCTGATCTGTCCAACCCTTGTCGCCTTGTGCTTTTCTCCGTGGTATCTCTGCTTTACTTTCTCAACAATAATCCTCCGGCATGGAACGAGCCTCAATACAGCAAAAGCCCGATTGGACATGCCCATTCGTGGTATTCAGCGTGAGGAGCGGCCATTCGTACTGCTAAAGCTCGTGAAAGATACCGCCGACAGTGGATTGCTGCATGCTTGAATGCCCGCCAACCTTAGTTGGAATTTCTACCAGGAGGAAACAATGAAGCGGAGTACTTTGAGCCTGACAGTTGCCTTCTTCCTCGCAGTTACCATCGCCCAGGCTGCTGCGCCGAAAACTCAGAGCGATCAAACTATGGAAGCCCGGACTGTCAGCGGCGAAATCATGGATAGTGCCTGTGCTCAAATGGGCAGCCACAAGCAGATGGAAGCGAAAGAAGGAACAGCGAACGCAAAGGACTGCACGATGGCATGTGTCAAGAACGGGAGCAGCCTGGTTCTCTACAATCCTTCCACAAAAAAGACCTATCAGCTGAGTGATCAAGATAAAGCTAAAGAGTACGTCGGCGAATGGGTAAGAGTCAGGGGCACTTACGACAGCTCCAGCCAGACGATAACGGTTGATACGATAATGAGGTCTCACGCGCACGCCAAAGCGACGAGCGGGCAGTAGGATTCGACGAGAAGGCTGCTCGCGTTGTCCGTGCGGCCTTCCTCGGCTCCATTGTCAGTGAGAATGTCTTTCCAGCAGCAAAAAAACAACTAAGTAATTCTTCAGCGTGTGGGTGATAAGAAAATTTTCTTTCACGTGGTCGTGACCGGCTTCACCGAGTCTCTTTGCCAACTGACGATTCGATAAAAGATATCGTATCTGGTACGCGCAGCCTTCCACCGAGTGCACCAGCATTCCCGTAACTTTATGCAGTACCTGGCGCAGAATTCCTCCCACCGCAGATGCTACAACCGGCTTTTTCTTCCAGAGAGCTTCTGTGACCGTCAAACCGAACCCTTCGCGAAGGGACTTTTGCACGACAATCGTTGAGGCGCGCTGCAAAGCGTTAACCTCCAAGTGGCTCCACGGCGGAAGATTCAGCAGGAAGATGTCTTTGTCTCCCTTCGCTGCTTCCTGGACTTCGGCAAACACCATTGAGCCTTCCGGATCGTCACTGGCTCCCCCGCCAGCCAGAACGAGCTGGCAATCGGCGTACCTCTTCACCAGTTTGTAAGCTTGAATTACGCCCAGGGGGTCCTTCAAGCGATCAAAACGCGATACCTGCGTCACAATCGGGCGCCGTTTATCGATTCCAAACCTCTGTAAAACAGAATCAATAAACTCAGGTTCGAGCTCGCGATTTTTTTCGGCAAGCGGATCAATCGTTGGAGCCACCAGAAACTGGGGAATCGCCAGTGGATGCGTGAATGCCGCCGACGAGATGAAGGATGCATCGAATTTCTCGACGAAAGGCCTCAAGAAATTCCAAACACGTTCATTCGGTTGCGACAAATCAATATGACATCGCCAAAGCCAATGATTGTTTTTCCCTTCGCGAGCGGCAATGAGAGGCAGCGGTTGTGGATCATGTATAACAATGAAATTTTCTCCGAAACTCATTCGTTTCCTGTTTTCTTCGTTTGTGGCAAGAAATATCTCTTTCCATTCCGGCCGGTCCTCGTATGCCATGCCATGCAAGGCATTGTGAAACGCCTTCGTCACAGAAAAGAAAGCCTCACCTCCTGTGATCACATCCCACTGCATCGCCACGCCGACTTCTCTGAAGAGAGGAATCACGCGATTGAGGATTTCCGCCACGCCGCCGCCAACTGCCGTGGAATTGACCATTTTGACGGCCCGGCCCGGCAGTGAGCGGGCTAGCATCCATAGTTCGTCGATTTCCGGCTGACCCACGATCGGCGCATAGTCGCTCAGCGGATGTACAGAAGCCTGCGTTGCTGGGGCTGGTTCGCTCACTTGTTCATCCATGGTTCGATGCTGTTTAGAATGCCTTCTCTGACCTCCGGGAGCGTATTCGTGTAGAAATCCACTCGGTTGACCTGCGCCGCCAGATCGGGAAGCCCCAACTCTTTTTCGATCCAGTAAGAAAAGTCATTTGTGCGTAAGTGCAATCTCAATCGGGAATTCACAAAATGGTAGTGTAATGAATGCAGGCTGATGTGGCGGATGCCTTGGGCCAATTCGCCGAGATTGGATGCTCGCGCATCCGCTGGTAGCACGACTTCCCGTGTTTCAGCGAAGAAGAAGGGCTCGAACGCAGGCCGGTCCCCCGAAGACGGGTTTGCTCGAACGTGATTGTCGATTGCGTGAATCAGCGCCGATCTCAGGTCGTTCAGTTCTACGAACTGCCTTACGTCAATCGCGCCAAGCTGTTCGGCCAGTTCGCTCTCGTTACAGGCTGCCATCGCCCATTGCGCAAAATCACTCGAATAGGAAGTGTAGTGATGGGTCGCCAGAGAATGGAATGTGTGGCAGAAGATGGAATCCTGCGAGACTGTTGACAATTGCTTGGCGAGCTCACGCAGCGTGTGCGCACTGTCAAGCCCAACGCGGATTAGATAGAAGGCACTTACGAATTGGAAGGGCTCGCGGGCTTGTGTCATTTCTGTGCTGGTGCGCTAAGCTTTTGATGCACTTCGCTCCGTATAAAATTATCCAGCGGCTCTGCTGCAAGCCGCTGGATATGCGGGGACTTCGCGCTGCCTAAGCACTAACTCTAACGCTGCGCTCTTTCCTGCGGTGAAGCCTTTTGCAAGACGGAGATCATTTCGCTCGCGGCTTGAGGTGGTTGTACAGTCCCTTTGAAAACGATGTCCTGAGCACTCACGCCATGTCCATAGAGAGCCGCATTGCCTCCGTTGTCTGGATGCAAAGTCGCCCCTTCCAGGGAAACGCCAGCAAAGGCTCCTCGAGATCGAGAATACGTCAATATCTCGGCACGCATGTAGGCGTCTGTATCGGCTTCAGCCGTCCGTCCAACAGGCCCTGCCGCAGCGCTTGCATCCGCGCCGAGCTTTACCTTGCTGTGCAACAGGCTATGTGCCGCTCGGTCATTCATCAACAGCAATACAAAATCCGTTGCTTGGCCCCCAATTTGGAAGCCGAAGCTGCCGCCTTCAAGCGCCATCATGGATGGTGCTCCCCACGTTCCCTTAAAATCTGGCCCGGTTCGGCACACCATCGCACCACGCCCATAACTCCCGCCGACTCCAAAAGCAGCCTTCAAAACGGAAGGGATCACGACCACGCATCGGGCCCGGTCCAGTAAATCATGCGGAATATTATCCGGCATATTCATGATTTCACTGAGGACGCGACCTGAGTTTCGCAGCCGCTTGTCCTCGGTATCCCTTGTATCAGCGGCGCTAACCCGGACTGCCAATCCGATCAGTGCGATCGTTAGCGTTGCAGTCAACATCCGCGACATTGTCCTGCTCTTCATCTTTCCTCCATCGGAGCGGTGGGCCTTATGATTGCCCGCCTTCACTTGCCGCCCTCAGTCACAAAAATCTCTGTCGATTCTCTCAACACTTCAGGCTCCCGCCTGCTCAATTCCACAATCACCATAGACAGCGCCGAGCACTTCAGCAATCAGATGTTTAATGTACATCTACACGGGTAAGAACGTCCTTTCAGACGGTAAGTCCACGATGCTCAAGGGTGGTTTTCGGCATTGCGCAGATACAGCAATCCTCAAATGAAGTTACAGCATGCCTCGGATAGACCATTCGTTTTCCGTAGTTTAGGGTGATCGTGGATTCCGCAGTTCGGAAGAAGGGACGATGCAACTCCTGACGCCGTTCGAACCGCCGGTTTCCCCGCGCTCGCGATCCGTTAGCGGAACTCAGGCGCGGAGCGGGGAACCGTCCAGTCGGAAAAGGTCGAAATTCCGAGATCGCCTTTTGTTCTTGGAGCCGCTTTTCACCAGTCCGAGTACAAGCTCTTAGATGCGCCAGTTACTTTCAAACACGAGGTGATTCTGTGCAAACCGATAAGAAGTGTGTGGGAGAAGCGAAATCCAGGTCTGTAAGCGAAAGCCATTCGGAACTCCAGCTGGAGGACGAAGTGGTGCTG
>JASHYE010000199.1 GCA_030043155.1 Candidatus Acidiferrales bacterium
CAATAGACCATCATCACCGGCGATTTATCCATCGCCACGGTGCGAATATCGCCGACCACGCCCATGATTTGGTACGTGCTCCCCTGCACATCCGCCCATGATAGCCGGACAAGTTGGCCGATGGGATTTTTGCCCGGCCACAAACGCTCGGCGAGCCTTTGCGAAATGACGATTACTTTGCGGCCGCGGTCCGCCTCGGTGAAAATCCGCCCGCTGATGAGCGGAATCCCCATCGCGCGAAAATAATCCGGGCTTGCGGCGCGATAATCGGCGAGCGGCATATTCGCAACGTCCTTGTCGCTCGTCCCCGGATAGCGAACATCGGAGACGGAACCTTCTCCTTCGAGCGGCAAATCATTGATCCAGCCCACCGCGCGCACTCCTGGAAGCGCGCGAATCGCCGCGAGCGCCTGATCATAGAAACGCCCGCGAGCTGGAGCGCCCTGCTCACGGCTTCCGTACGTCTGCGGCGGAAGGCTCACATCCGCGGCAAGAACGTGCTCGACGGAAAATCCGGTATTGACGTTCAGCAAATGCACAAGGCTTGACGTGAAGAGCCCGCCCAGAATCAGAAGCACCGTGCTCAGCGCGACTTCCAGCCCGATCAGCGAAGCACGCATCCGGCGCGTGCGCCGATTTTCCGTGGTGTTCAGCGCGCCGGATTTGAGCGCGTCCTGCGGCTCCGTGTGCGCGACGCGCCATGCGGGCAGAATTCCAAAAAGCAGGGCTGTGACAATCGAAATGACAACCGCAAAAATCAGCACGCGAGCATCCGTGTAAACTTCGGCGAGCCGTGGAATTCCGGGAGGCGCAGCGCTGACGATGGCGTCCACGCCGAAAAATGCGAGTAGGATTCCCAGCGCGCCTCCGAGCACTCCGAGAAGCAAACTTTCGGTAAGCATCTGCCGCACCAGTCGCGAGCGCGTTGCACCCAGCGCCGTCCGAATCGCGGCCTCCCGCATACGCCGTGGAACTCGCGCGAGCAGTAGATTCGCAATGTTGACGCAAACGATCAGCAGAACTGCGCCGACCGCAGCGAGCAAGAAGAACAAGCCTTCGCGAGCAGGGCCAAGTACCTGCGTCGCAAGCGGAATAATTTCGCCGCGCAAGTCCAAATGCTCATTCGCCTGCGCCGCAATGCGCGCTTGCGCAACGTTCAGTTCTGCAGAAGCTTGCGCGAGAGAAACGCCCGACTTCAGGCGTCCAATCGCGGCATAGTCGAAGTCGCCGATCAGGTCTCCGTTGTCGTAGGCGGGATCTTCGCCCAGCGGCTTTAGGAACGCCATGTGCGGACTGAAATTCGTCAGCCATCCGAGCTCATCGCCCTGCGGAAAATGAAAAGACGCGGGCAGTACGCCGACAATTTCGAAAGATTCGCCATTGAGCGTCATCGCCTTGCCAATAACAGCCGGATCGGCATGAAATTCGCTGCGCCAGAAAGAATCCGTCAGGATCACTTCCTGGTCGTGCCCCTTTGTGTCTTCCTCCGGCCGGAAATTCCGGCCCAAGGCCGGATGCACTTCCAGCGTGTCCAGCAAGCTTGCCGAAACCGTCGCGCCTGGAAGTTCGACAGCGCCGCCGCTGCCGCGATAATCCATCGAAACCGACTCCGCGATTCCAATGTTCTCGAACGAGTGCAGTTGCTTCTGCCAAATTACAAAGCCGGGATAGTTCACAGGAAAACTCGGATAGAACTTCGTAAGCTGCGGGACAATTTCGCGAATCACGCAGAGCCGCTGCGGTTGATGAAAAGCGAGCGGCCGAAGCAGCACACCGTTCACCACAGAAAAAATCGCGGTATTCGCGCCAATTCCCAGCGCCAGCGTCAGAATCGCCACCGACGCAAATCCCGGCGCCTTCGCCAGCGTCCGCAGCGCGTAACGAACGTCTTGTACCAACGCATTCATCGCTCACCTCGAGTTCACAGACTGTAGGGACGGGTTCATCCCGCCCGGTTCTCCTTTTAGACAGAACTGAGCACGCCTTGCTTCCTGACCACTTATCACTGTCCACTGACCACCCGCTTTTCGATTGCTCGTCACTAGCCACTCGCCACTAGCCACTGTTGTTTCACTCGTATCTGAGCGCCACCATCGGATCCACTCTCATCGCCCGCCGCGCGGGCACATAGCACGCGGCCAGCGCGACGCCCAAGAGCAGCACCGAAACGCCAATCAGCGTCGCGGCATCGGTCGCGCGCACGCCAAATAACAAGCTCTGCAAATATCGCCCGAGAGCCAGCGCGATGGTGACTCCGATAGCGCATCCGATTAGCGCCAGCTTCATTCCGCCGCCCAGCACCATGCGAAGAATATCCGGCGGCGCGGCGCCCAGCGCCATGCGAATGCCGATTTCGTTCGTGCGCTGGCTCACGGAATACGCGATCACTCCATAGAGCCCGATGGCTGCAAGACCCAGGGCGAGCACTGCAAAAATCGCCACGAGCAGCGCGGAAAACCTCGGCTCCGAGACGGACGACGCGATTACATCCTGCATGGTGCGCAGTTTCGAGAGCGCCTCGTTCGCGTCAAGCGAACTCACGACGCTCTGCAGCGCAGCGGCTGTGCCGAGAGGATTCACGGCCGTGCGCACGACGATCTCCATATAAGCCGCGTGGCCTTGGCTCACGGGCATGTACACGCCCGAACGCAGCGACGCGTCCAGCGAATCATGCGTCACGTTTCCAACCACGCCCACGATCGAAGTGACTCGGGTGAAAGCCAGCCCGGATCCGGGACCTGGGTATAGCAAGCGCTTTCCGATGGGATTTTCGTGCGGGAAATATCTTTTCGCGAAAGTTTCATCTACAACAATGACTGGCGGAGCCTGCGCATTATCGCTCCACTGAATCGAGCGTCCGGCGAGCAACGGAATGCGCATTGCCTGGAAGTAGCCCGGAGTTGTTAGACTGGTTTCCGCATCTTCAAACTGACCCGCGCTGTAAACGCGACCTTCGATGCGGAATATATAATCGCCCATTTCGCCGCTCAAAGGCAGTTCCGAGGTAGCTCCCACAGCCTGGACGCCGGGCAGTCCCGCCGCCCGCTCCTCAAACTGCTGCATGAACGCGGCGACCTTGGCCGACGTGCCATAAGTTTGGCTCGGCAACTCGATTTTGGCTGTGACTACGTTCTGCGGCTGAAAGCCGGGATTGACGTGAATCATCCGCCAAAAACTTTGGAGCAGCAATCCGCCGCCCACGAGCAGGCTTAGCGAAACGGCGATCTGTCCCACGACCAGGGTGTTGCCGAGCGTTTTTCGGCTGCGATGCACGCCGCGACCAGCTTGCTTTAGCGCTTCCGCAAAATGCACTTGCGAGGAGCGCAGCGCCGGAGCCAGGCCGAAGAGGATCGCCGTTACGACGGAAATTGCGATGGTAAATCCGAGAACCATGCCGCCAATATGAATTTCATTCAACCGCGGCAGATCGGCTGGGGCTACGGCGCGCAGCGCAGCCACTCCCCACGCTGCAGCCAGCAGTCCGACGGCTCCGCCTCCGCACGCGAGAACGAGGCTTTCGGTAAGCATTTGCTGGATGATCCTGCGCCGCGAGGCGCCGAGAGCCCTGCGAACCGCCAGTTCGCGCTGGCGCGCTTCTCCGCGCGACAACAGAAGATTGGCGACGTTCGCGCAAGCAATCAGTAACAGCAGGCCCACGGCGATAGAAATCAGGCGCAGCTGCCCCTCCACGTCCGGGCCGATTAGCACGGTCGCGAGGGAACGCACCTTGAG
>JASHYE010000200.1 GCA_030043155.1 Candidatus Acidiferrales bacterium
GTTTCGGGCCGCGAAATCGTAGAAGTGCCCCGGGTGAACGTGCACGCGATTTGTTTGCAGAAGCCGAAGCGCAAACTCCTCGTCATCGACGCTCGCGGGCAGTCGAATCACCGAATACCATCCGCCTTCCATCACCAGGCGTGAGCATGCGTCCTGCAGCGCGATTTGCCGGTCCAGTTCCGCAAGATTGGCTTTCACGCGACTCAAAAGCTGCCGGTGAAACTCGTGCCGCTGCTCCAGCAGAACTGGCAGCGCCAGCTGGACAGGAGCATTCATCGAAAGATACGTGTCGGCCATCACTTCGAGGCGCGAAATGGCCTCGCTTTTCAGCGTTGCTGGCCCACTGATGACGAGCCAGGCGGCTTTCATTTGAGGCAGGCCGCAGATTTTCGATACGCCACTGGTCGTGAAGGTCAGCGCACCTTCATTTCCCACAAGGCTCAGAGGCGCGGAACTTCCCTTGGAGAAATCCAGGAAAACCTCATCCGCGATGAGCGCGATCCCTCGTGCGGCGCAGATTTCATTCAATTGCTGCAACTCCGGTTTCTTTATGTAATGCCCTGTAGGATTATTGGGGTTCACGACCACAATAGCGCGCGAGCGTGCTGTGATGGCATTCCGCAAAGCGTGAAAATCGATTTGCCATCCGTGATCGTAGAGCAGGGAGTAGCGCACCAGCTTCACGTCGTGAAGGTCCGCCAGAAAGTCGAAGAGAGGATAGCCGGGCGCAGGAATCAGCACCTCGTCGCCGGGGTTGCAAAGCAGTTGAAATGCGAACGAGTACGCTTCACTGGTGCTTGTCGTAAGAAAAATGTCATCGAGCGGAACCTGCGCATGGCGTTCGGCGTAGTATCCCGCAACGGCGGTGCGGGCGGCGTGCATCCCTCGCGGATCGGGCTGGTATCGGAGAGCCGCTGGATTTGCGAGCGCATGCAAAATAGTTTGCTGGTTGTATGTGAATCCGCACTCTGTGGGATTGGAGACGGTTAGGTCGAGCAAGGGCTTCCCGCTTGCACGGTGAGCGGCGAGAGCTTGGCTCAGCCGGTTCGTGCTGAGATTCCAATTTGTGCGATTCGCAAACACGCAGTCAACCGACTTTCTTCGCGATTCCGAAGACCTCGAAGGTTAGCACGAATCTGTGGGCGCGCAGGGCGCCCGCGCAATTCCCCATGTGCCAATCCGGTTGCTATGGAAGCCAAGTTCTCCTACCATTGGCCTGCCTTCTCGCGTTATGCATGGCTCGCGCTTGCACGACGCATTCGAAAAGTTAAATGCCGCGACCTCCTCGATTATTGGTGATCGACCCCGCAGGGACACGACGCGAAGTCTCTGTCACGTCCTTTCCGTTTCGTGTCGGCCGGCAAACGGGGAACGAGCTTGTGTTGCGCGACAGCCGCATCAGCCGGCTGCAAGCACAAATAACAGCGGCGAACGGCTCATGTTTTCTGGAAGACCTCGGCAGCCGCCACGGCACTTTCGTAAACGGTCAGCGCATTTCCGGCCTGCACCCACTCTCTGGAAAAGACACTATTGATTTTGGCATGCCCGATACATTCAAGCTGGTTTACCTGGGCGATGAGCCGACCCTCGAAGAGCTGATCGAGCAGGTGGAAAAGCCCGCTCCCGCCACTCCCGGCGCGCAGGGACTCTATCATCTCGGTGTGCTGCTGGAAGTAGCGCGGACGCTGGGTTCGGGATTGTCGCTGGAAGATGTGCTTTCCGCGGTAGTCGACGCGGCAATTCGCATCACGCGCACCGAGCGCGGCGTTCTGTTGCTGGCAAATGAAGCGGGCGAACTCACACCCAAGGTTGCTCGCGACGCGAAAGGCGACTTGATCGCCGCCGATCAGTTGAAAATCTCTTCTGGGGTGCTAAAACGGGTGGCTTCCTCGCGGCGCGAGCTGATTGTTAGCGACACCGGTGACGAGGCTACCGTCGGACAGCAGGCGAGCGTCGCGTCGCTCTCCCTGCTGACGATCGTTGCCATCCCCATTGAAAAGCTTCCCGTGATCGCTTCCGTGGACGTCACTATCACGTCAGAGGAGGCCGAACTGCTTGGCGTGCTGTATCTCGACAGTCGTTCGCCATCGGCGGCCTTCACCGATATCGACCGCGAAGTGGTTCGCACGCTCGCGCGCGAAGCCGCTAACGTGATCGAGAATGCGCGCCTTTTTTCCGCGTCGCGCGCCAAAGCACGGCTCGATCACGAAATTGAAATTGCCAGCCAGATTCAGCGCGAATTACTGCCCAAGGCGTTTCCGCAAATGCCGCACATAGCGGTCACGGCCTCAACGCTGGCATGCCACTCGGTGGGAGGGGACTGTTTTGATGTTGTCGCTCTCACTGGCGGCCGCTTTGGATTTTTCGTGGGCGACGTGGCCGGGAAGGGAATTGCGGCTTCTCTGCTCGCAACGCTGCTGCAAGGCGTTTTTTACACGACGGCGGCTTTGGATATTCCTCTGGTCGAAGTCACCACGCGCGTCAATCAGTTCCTGTGCGAACGCTCGAGCGACGATCGCTATGCCACTTTGTTCTATGGCGTCCTGGACCCACGCGGCGCTCTCGAATACATCAACGCCGGGCATGTGCCGCCGCTGATCCGCCGCACATCGGGCGAGCTTGTGGAATTGTCTTCGTCGAATTTTCCCGTGGGCATGTTTCGAGAGGCGGAATTTGCTTCCCAGCGCGTTTCACTCGCGGCAGGCGATTACCTGGTGATTTACAGCGATGGCGTTTCCGAAGCACGAAATTTACGCGACGAAATGTTCGAGCAGGAGCGGCTGAGCTTGTTAATGCGCGATTTTTCCGGCGCTGGTGTGGAGCAGCTTGCGGAAGCGATTGGTTCGGGAGTGAGGAATTTCACGGGCGGTGCTCCGCAGGCGGACGACATCACCATGGTCGTGATTCAATATAAGGGCTGAGGCGGCTTACGAGCCGGTCGAAGAGTAATTCCGCGTTCCCATATTCCACATGAAAATCGCGAGCGCCAAAAATCCCACTGCGACCACGGGCACAAACGGCAGATATTCCGGCGTAATCGAGTGTCCCAGCAAGCGCACGCTGGGATAGAACGAAGCCAGCCCGAACGGAATAATCCAGCAAAGGAAAAATTGCACCGCTCCGGAATAAATGGTGAGCGGATAGCGGCCAAAATTGATCATGTTCCACACCGGTGGATGCACGCCAACGCGGTCTTCGAACCAAAACGAAATCGTAGTGAGCAGCAAGAATATGGAAATGTAAATGATTCCCGCGCAGGAGCCCCAGAAAATCAGAAGCAAGAGTTTCGCGGCTGTCCAATGGACGTGGAGCTTATACGATGCCCATCCAATACAGAAAAGCCCGGTGACAATCTCCTGCATGGATTCAAGGCGAAACTGCTCGAAGAGCACTTGAAACAGCGTTGAAACGGGCCGCAGCATCACACGGTCGAATTTTCCTTCGATGATGTAAGTGTTCCCGAAATCGTACATGTTCAGGCTGACGATGTTGAAGATTCCGGCGGGAAGGAGGGAAAATCCGTAGAGGAAAATTTCTTCAGGCTGCGTCCAGCCGGCCAAGCTCGGCACTTTGTTGAAAAGAACCAGCACGAAGCACAAACCAAAGATCGTTGCTGCAAAGCTGGTCAGTGTCGAGACAAAAAAGTCTCCGCGGTATTCCATGCGCATCTTCGCATATTGCGCAAAGTATTCGCCGAACAGCATGCAGTGACGCGAAAATTCATGCAGCACTCTGTGCGCTGCACCCCTCGCCCGCGTCGCCCGCAATGAACCTTCCGCGCCCGCCACTGCTATCCTCCGTGGATGGTAATTTTCTTCGTTGCGTGCCCCCACCACCAATGGGCTGCGAAAAGCAGAATCACGACCCAAACCCACTGCACGCAAAGCAGCTCGACTGCCTTCTGCGTCGAAAATTTTCCCAAGTAAATCGAAAGTGGCGTGTACGCGATGTGCTCGAAGGGCAGCCAAGCCAGCAACGCTGCAATTGTCTTAGGGAAATATGTCATGGGGATCAGCAACCCGGACAGCAATTCGATCAGCCAGTACTTCGCGCGAATCATCGCCAAAATGGATTTTAGGGGAATAGCGCACGTGCCGATCATGAAATTAATCGCGCCCATAAGGAAAAACGATCCAAGCACGCCTATGAGAAAGAGCGCTAAGTCGAGGCCCGATGCGGGGCCCTGAACTGGAAAAACGAGGCTGACCACGATTGCGGTGGGCACGGTCAGCAATCCCAGACGAAACGCCGACTCGCCCATCGCGCGAAAAATCCACATCCATTGCACAGAGACTGGTTTGAGCAGGTCTTTGGTGATGGTACCTTCGATCACTTCATAAGCCATTTCCTGATCGATGGTGTTCCAGTAGAACGAGCGGATAATCCAGCCTACGCTCACATACGTGATCATTTGCTGCAGGTTGAATCCGGCGATCGACCCTGTCGTATGTTGAAAAACCGCGCTCCAAATGAAGTAATAAATCGTGACGTTCAGGAAGTACGTGATGATGCCGGTGAAATAGCGCAGCCGGAACGCCAGAATGTTGACGAATCCGATGCGCGTGAATTCCGCGTAGGGAATGAGCGCCGATTGTATCCGCGATGCCAAACTATTTCCGCTCCTGGCGAACGATTCGCTAACTCTTTATAATTGCCTCAATGTTCTGGAAGCGCTTTAGCTCCGATGTCACGGCCATCGAAGGTCCGCTGCGCGTCCCTCCGCCTATCGGCCATCCCCAATTTGAAGACGCCTGGAAGGAATTCGACCGCCTGAATAATTTTGTTCACAACCGTGGCTCCATCAAATGGATGCGTTCTAGTTTCGACGCTCTTCTTGCTATCGGGGCCGCCACGGGACTCAAACTCTGGCATCAACACGGGCCTATTGTGATCCTGCTTGCCGCCGTTTACTTCGGCGGAGTGCTCGCCTACACGCAAATCATGAAGGCGCGTTTCATTCACTGGCAGTGCCCGCGCTGCCACTCCGAATGGCCCGGCACAAAAAAGGAAAAAGATTCACGCTGCCGCACGTGCGGCCTGCGCTTGCACGAAATGGCTTGAGTCACGCGCTCGCTGCCGCCTCTTGAATGCACTCCCACGCTCGCTCCACATGACGCAATTCTGTGTTCGTTTGGCCGATGCTCATTCGCAGAGTGAACTTGTCGTTGAGTTTGGTATGCGTAAGATAAAGATCGCCGCTTTGGTTCAGCCGCTCCATAATTTTCTGATTCTTTGCGTCTCCGCCGCAGTGCCGGAAGCAAACCAGATTTAACGGCGCCAGCGCAGCCAACTCAAAATTCTGGTCGGCACGCACCCAAGAAGCGAATTTCTGTGCGAGCTCCACATGCCGCCGGATGTGATGCTGTAAGCCCTCGATTCCATAATGGCGGATCACGAACCACAGTTTCAGCGAACGGAAGCGCCGTCCGAGTTGAATTTGCCAGTCGCGATAATCGATCACCGCGCCCGATTCCGTGGCCGCGTTGCGCAAATACTCCGGCAGCACGCTCATCGTGCGGATCAGCTGATTGCGGTCTGCGACGAACAGGCATCCACAATCGAAATTTGTGAACATCCATTTATGCGGATTGAAACAGTAGCTGTCCGCCATTTCCATTCCATCGTGAATCCAGCGAAATTCGGGACAAAGAGCAGCAGTGCCGCACATCGCCGCGTCCACGTGCAGCCAGATCTTATTTTCTTCGCAGATTTTCCCGATGGCGCGCACGGGATCCATTGCGTTCGACGAAGTCGTGCCTACGGTCGCGCACACAAAAAAGGGAATGCGGCCGGCCGCGCGGTCGCGCTGAATTTCCGCCGCCAGCGCTTCCGGTTTCATTGCGAACTCTTCGTTGACTTCAATCAGGCGCAAATTCTTGCGCCCGATGCCGGCGATTCCGACCGCCTTCTCGATCGACGAATGCGCCTGCGCAGACGTGTACGCCACTAGAGTTCCGTCGCAGCCGCGTTCATTGGATGCGTATTGCGTCGCGCGCTCCCGCGCTGTGAGCAGCGCGCAAAGCGTGGAATTTGACGCCGTGTCCTGAATCACGCCGCCACCCGTGCTTGTTGAGAGAAATGTCCGTGGCAAATCGAGCATCTCGACCAGCCAATCCAGCACGAGCGTTTCCAGTTCCGTGCACGCCGGACTCGTTGCCCAAAGCATTCCCTGGACTCCTAATCCCGCCGAGAGCATGTCGCCCAAAATTGACGGAAACGAGCTGTTCGATGGAAAAAAGGCAAAAAAATTGGGTGATTGCCAGTGCGTGATTCCCGGAAGAATCAGCTTCTCAACATCCCCCAACATGGCCTCGAATTTTTCGCCGTGCTGGGGTGCGTGTTTGGGCAATGAGGCGCGTATTTCTCCGGGTTTGACGCGCGACATCACCGGAAATGATTCGATTTTCTCGTAGTAGTCCGCGATCCAGTCCACCATTTCCTTGCCGTGCCGGCGGAATTCCTCCGCGCTCATGTGAAATCCCGTGTTTTTTGCTTTCTGCTCCATCTTGCTCTTTCGTGCCATCTACATCGCGACTTCGTGCAGCGCTTCGCCTGCGTAAATTCGCTTAACCACTTCTTCGATTGGCTCGTCTTCGATGAGTAGGTC
>JASHYE010000201.1 GCA_030043155.1 Candidatus Acidiferrales bacterium
TGTCGGAGCTAAAGCTCCGACCCCCTGAAAACCATTAGCTTCCGGGTCAAGCTGCGGTTCTCAGCGGATGCCTAGATGGGGTAGCGGCATAGGAAGGGCTCAAGCCGCGGCGCGATGCTCGAATCATTTTGTGGCGGCGATTTCAACGTTGTAGTTACCGAGCAACTCTCCGGTCGAGTAATAGACTGAGGCAACCGCAAGTTGATAGCCGACCTGCGCTTGAATCACACTCTGCTCGGCCTGCGCCAATTCGGATTGGGTTTCGAGGACGACGTAAAGCGTTTCCGCGCCGAGTTCGTATTTTCGCTGCTCTGCTTGGAGATTTTTTTGCGCGAGGTTCAAGGCGATCTTTGCCGCTTCCATGGAGAGCTTGGATTGTTCGAGCTGGTGCACAGCGTTAGCAACATCGAGGGTGATTTGCTCGCGAATCTGGCGGTCAGAGTAGAGGTCGCGCCTTTTGTTCACCTCAGCAGAAGCGAATGCTGATTTCGCGGCATAGTTGCGGACGGGCAAATTCAAAGTAAGGCCGCCGCCGTAGGTTGGCTGGCTGAAACCGAAGGTCTGGTCCAGAGCCTCAAGAAACGGGCCGTTGGTCGTTGTGTTCAGGCCCGCTCCAGAATAATTGAGCGTGAGGTTCAACTGAGGCTTCAGACCGTTGTGGGCGATCTTGATATTGAGATCGTCGCTTGAAAGTTGAAGGCGTTCCGCCTCCAGATCGGGCCGATTCGCAAGGGCCTTTTGCAATTCACTGGCAATGTCGACGGTGAGAAGCTGGTCGGAAGGTTCTGGACTCTGAGTCAGATCTAAATCGAGCGCGCGGATGTTGGGATCAATGTCGGCCGCAATGGCATTGCGGAAAAGATCTTCGGCTTGTTTGACGGCGTACTCGGCTTGAATTTCGGTGACGCGCCGCGAAGCGACCTCGGATTCGGAACGATAAATATCGAGTGGCGGCAGAGCGCCCTTTTCGAGGGCCTGTTTATCATGATCGTAGGACTGCTGCGCTTGAGCGAGCAGGTTCTGGTCTACGGTCAGATTGTCGCGCGCTTCAACCACATTCCAATACTGCTGCACGGCATTGAGGATCACTGTGGCGACCTGGCGGCGGAAATTCGCGCGGGACTGATCAAGATTGCGCTGCGCGACGATGATCGGGCCACGATTCGGCAGCAGGCCCACGCCGCGAAGGAGCGGCTGGGTGATGGCGATGGAAACGGTGCCGAAGACGGATGGATTGACGAATCCAAAGGCGGTATTTGAGGAGAACTTTGTTGCATTCACATACATCTGGACATTTGTGCCAGTTTCCAACGTCTGCGAGTAGCCAAGCTGAAAGAGCTGCTCGAGGCCGCTCAACGTCGTTTCGGTAGCAGCTTGTGAGAACCCGCTCTCGGTTGATCGCGAGGTATTGAAAGTTCCATTTAACAGTGGATCGAAAGGAGTGCGCGCAGCCACAATCGCGGATTTGGCGGTGTCAATCTGCGTTTGGTCGATTTGGATTTCCGTGTTGTTAGCAAGCGCCAGGAAGATTGCGTCGTTCAAAGAGAGTCGCAGCTTCCCGCTGTGGACAAATTGCTGAAATCCATGAGCTGGCGGAAGCGCTCGCGTACTTTGGCCGTACGACTGCTCGATGAGAGTTGTCCTCGGGGGCTGGGTTTGTTGTTGCGGGGATTGCGCCGAAAGCGTGGGAGCTGCAGAAAAAATCGCGATAACAAGCAGTAATGCAGGCCATACACACTTACTGGCTGAACGATTCATGTTTTCTCCTGAAGGGCAAAGAGAGTTACCAGCACACAAATTCGATTTTGCGGCCGAGAGCGGCGACGATTATTCGTAGCGAATCGCTTCGACTGGATCGAGCCGGGCCGCACGCATGGCCGGATATGTTCCAAAGAGAATTCCCACGGAAATGGAAACGATGAACGCGAGCACAATTGAGCCGGCCGTGACCATGGTGGACCACCCGGCGAGCCAAGCGATCAGGCGCGACATCACAAATCCGAAGAGGATTCCGAGGACGCCACCAGCGAAAGAGATAAGCACGGCTTCAATTACGAATTGGCGCACGATGTCGAGCTGGCGGGCCCCCACGGCGCGGCGTACGCCGATTTCGCGCGTGCGCTCCAGAATGCTGGCGAGCATGATATTCATAATCCCGATGCCGCCCACCAAAAGAGAGATGGAGGCAATCGCCACCATCACGGTGTTAAAGAGCCGTTCGGTGCGCTGCTGTTCGGCCAAAAGTGCGGCGGGAACAATGACGCTGAAGTCCGCTGCATTGTGATGAGTATTGTTCAGCACACCCCGTACGACATCAGCCACGCGGGCACTATCGGCGTCCGGCGAAAGATGGAGATAAATGCCATCGATTTCATCTTTCATATAGCTGTAGTCGTTGGCGAGCCGGTCGATGACCGAGTTCACCGGAACATAAATCATGTTATTCAAGTCTTCGTTGGGAACGCCAGAGACATCGGTTTGAGACGTGAGCTGTGGGCCGGCAATTCCAATCACGCGGAACCACTGATCATCCACTTTGACATACTTTCCTAAAGCATCGGCGGAGCCAAACAGATTGGCTTTGGCCGCCTCGCCGAGAACGCAAACCGGGGATGCAGAATCATTTTCGGCAGAATTGAAGAACTGGCCAGCGCGCACGCGAAGCCCGGCGATTTGCTCGTAGGCAGGTTGCACGCCATAAACCTCAGGAACGTCCTGCTGCGGATTGGGAATCATTTTTGCAGGAGCAAAGCGTTTGCGCACGGAAGAAGCTTCAATTCCGGTCACGCCCTGGCGAATGATGCGATAATCGGCGAAGGACAGCCCTTGAGAGATTTTGCGGACCTTGGAGAGTTCCTGGTCCGTCTTCGCCTCCTTGGCCTCCACGATCAAATTGCGGACGCCGAGTTGTTCAATGAAAGCCATTACTTTTTGCTGAGCACCAGCTCCGATGGACAGCATGGAAACAACTGCTGCGACGCCAAAGATCATTCCCAGCATGGTCAGCATGGAACGCAACTTGTGGCCGAGGAGATTTTCGAGGCCCAAGCGAAGGTCAGGAATCCATTGATGCAGCGAAAAAGGATAGCCAAGGCGTGCCGGGGTAACTGGGCTTGCAGCAGCTTTGGTGGCGCTCATTTGGGGGAACCGATCGGGCCCGCAATGGTCGACGCTTTTGATAGGCCTGTGGCCTGTTGTGTTGGATCAAGCAGGGCAACGTCCGCACCAGCTTTCAATCCCGTAATCACCGCCATGCCTTCAGAGAAGTATCGGACTTGAACCGAGTGCGGCTCAAATCCATCGCCGCCTTGCGCGTAGACGACCTGCTTGCCGTCTTTTTCAAAAACTGCTTCGCGAGGAATCCAGAGTGCGTTCTTCAATGAATCTCCAGTAATCACAAGATGCGCTGTGAAACCGGGTCTCAATTCCTTATCTGGATGATTCAAGGGAATCGTGACTTCCGAGCTTCCGTCACCCGAACCAAAAAAATCCCCCGAGGCTGCGGCGATATTCTTGACAGTCCCTCGAAAGACAGCGTATGGCAGCGCGTCCACATGAATTTCGACTGCTTGGCCGATCTTCACGTTAATGCGGTCGCTCTCGCTCACGTGCGCAACGATTTCCATATTGTCCATATCAATCACATCGGCGATGGTCGCGCCCGGGTTGACCTGATCGCCCTGCTGGTAATTGGGAAGGGTCATGCCGCCAAAGTAAAAGCCACCGGAGGCATTCTCATTTTGGCGAATGACCACCAAGCCGTGGATTGGTGAGCGCACTTGCATGTTCTTGATGTTCTCGAGCGCCTGGTCCATCGCAAGCTTGGCCTTGTGAGCCTTCTCTTGATCCAGATCGATGGTGGCCTGGCCGGAGGCGGCATGCGACTGAATATCCTGCTGTAACTGCGCCAAGGCTCTTTTCGCTTCGTTGAGTGCGAGAATGTTTTTCTGGGCGTCAATGGAGCTGACCAATTCGTTTTTGCTGACTTCGAGCTCGGCTTGGCGGACGTCAAAGTGAGCCTTCAATAACGACGTTTGGTCCTGCGCAGCTTGAACTGCGGCATCGTCCTTTGCTTTGACAATCTCTTGTTCAGCCTGCGCGAGGTCGGAGCGGGCCTGATCGAGGTTGTATTGCTGCTGGCTCGGGTCGAATTCAACGACAACATCCCCTGCTTTCACCTGCGTACCCGATCTGAGCAGATGAACAATCTGGAGGCCTCCGCCGGCAATCGCTGGGGCGACCAGCATGGCGGTGCGGGTGGAGCGAAGGTCTCCCGTGGCGTTGACCTTCAGCTGGACATTCGTTTGCTGGACGGCCGCCATGGGAACGTTGACATAGGAAACTCGCGCTTTGCCCTGGGCGGAGCAGGATGCAAGGCAGGCAGAGATTAGCAGCAGGAGCGGAAGTGATAGCGAGCGGGGTCTTTTTCGTGGCATGGTGTTATTCGGAACCTGCTGTAGGGTCGCGCAGGGCAACGCGGTCGCCGGGTTGCAGTCCGTTCGCGATCAACACTCGGTCACCGCTGCGCCGCTCGATTTCAACCGCCTGCTGAGTATAGCGAGACCCGTGAAGAACATAGGCCACGCTGTCGCCCGATTTTTCAAATACAGCCTGCGACGGCACAACAATTCCGTTCGCCACGCGATCAACAGCGACACGAATGTTGGCGCTCATTCCAGGGCGCAGGCGCGGGTCCGTTTTTGACACGGAAAAATCCATGCTGAAATTGCGGGGGAAGGGCCAGCCGCTGGTAAAGTCCATGCTGGCGATGGTGCTAATATCGCGCACCTTCGCGGCGAATTCCCTATCCGGAATGGCATCGACGCGAATTGTGGCGGTTTGGCCGGTTTGCACTTGCCCGCGCTCAGTCTCGTCGATTCGACCTGTGACTTCCGTCGTGGATAGATCGGGCAGTTCGATGATGGGGGCACCGGGCCAGGCGCGATCTCCCTGACGGAAAGGCTGGCCATTCCCCATAGGACCTGCAGCGCGCCAATTGGTCAACAGCGTTACGAGGCCATTGAGGGGCGCGCGAAGAGTCAATGCAGCAAGGCTTCGCTGGTCCTGTTGAACTGCATAAGCCTGCCGGTCGCGCTTTTGCTTCTTGTCTTCGATATCCGCTGCATCAGATTCCTTGTCTGTCTTGAGCTTCGCTTCGGCATCAGTGAGCTTTTGCTGTGCGTCTTCGACTTTGAGATTTGCTTCCGCCCCGTCTATTTTCGAAAGGATCTCCTGCTTGCTGGCATCAAGTTTGGCGGATTGCAAATCGTAGCGTGCCTTCAGAACATCAGTGAGGTCCTGCTCCTCTTTCAAATGTGCCTGGGCCTGAGATTGGGTAATCGTTGCTACCGCTGACTTCAAAGCAGACTGATCCTGGGCCAGACTCTGCGCTTTGGTGGTCGGATCAAACTGCACCAGCACATCGCCTTTTTTCACCTGCGCCCCGTTTCGCGCGAGGCGAATAATCTGCAAATCGCCCGCTCCGTAGGGCGCGGCAATGGTGATGGATTTTCGCGCGCTGACCTGTCCGCGAATCTGGACGTAATCCACAAATTCCGTGCGCTGCACGAGTGCGTTCGGAATATTCGGCGCAGAACGCGTAAATCGATAGCCACCGTACGTAAGCGAGCCGACGAGAATTGCAGCAATGCTGAGGACCCCGCCCTTTCGCCTGCGCCAAAGATTCGAGGGTTTTCTCACCGGAAACACACCTCAGGCTGCGTTCTTTTCCGTTTCGGGAGTCCTGCGGACAACATCATTCAATTTCAGTCCGGATTCGATGACAGTGTCCAAACCGTTGCTGGGCCCGATTTTCACCGTCCGCTGTTCAAATGCGTTTCCCGACTTCAGCCAAACGTAGTCTCCATCAGCCGCGTGCTCGACGGACTCCGCGGGAACCACGAGCGCATTCTTCACGCTGGCCAACTGCAGGTCGACAGACGCGGAAAGATCCGGCATCAGCCTCGGATTCGATCCCTGAATGCTGAATATCGCCGTAAATGTGCGAATTGTGTTTGACTGGTCGCTGGGATGTCCAAGCGGGTCAAGCTCCTGAAGAGTGCCGGGAAAACTCATGCCTGGATAAGCATCGAGACGGATCTGAGCGGGTTGACCGAGGTGGAGGTTCAACAGATCCTGCTGATTTACTTCGATGCGAACTTCCATCGTGGAGGGATCTACGACTTTCATGAAGGGAACACCTGGGCGAACCTCGTCGCCCTCCTGCACCTGGCCGATTCGTCCGTTAAGCCAAACGTTGTTCAGAACGATGATGCCGTCCATCGGCGAGAGAATGGACATTTTATCCGCGTTGGACTGGGCATAGAGCATAGTGGCGCGGGCACGATCACACTGGATTTGGAGAGTTTTGAGATCGGCGGCCGCGGCTTCGCGCTTGAGATCAAAAGTGTGCTGCAATTGCGTCAGGGTTTGCTGCGTTTCCGCGAGAGCCTCTTGATTTTTTTCGACATCAATGCGCGATAGAATTTCATTCTTGCCCATCTCCAGCTGCGCTTTGGTAAGCGCATCCTGGGCCTCGTGTAAGTCGTCTTCGTCTTTGGCGCGAGCAGCTTCTTCGGTGGCGCGCTTCTCGACCAGCTGATCGACCAGGTCCTCGTATGCCGCTTTTTTATCGAGGGCATCTTTGATTTGAGCCTGACGGTCAAATTCGACAAGCAGGTCACCCTTATGTACGCGCGTACCCGCCGGCGCTAACGTAGTGACCACCATCGAATTCAACTGCGCGCCCTCCAATTCGGGGGCGAGGATGGGCCGAGAACGCAGAGCCTCGGTGCTACCAGCCAGCCGCAAGACACTTACAAAGTTCTTCGATAGAACCGTAGCCGTTTCATTTGTGCTGATAGCAGAAGGATGAGCTTCAGCACGGAAGTAAATGAATACGAGCACCGCGATGGCCGTTACCGTAAGAGCTATAACAAGGGCAAAAAGCCTGGGGCGGCGGGACGGTCGTGGAGCCTGCTCATACACAGCGGGAAATCGCGCCACGGTTGGTTCGGCAGGAGAAGCAGGCGGCTCAGCGACGCTCTTCACACTAGAGTGTACCAAGGGCTCCGTCATATGAGCACGCTGGTCGGCCTCGCTACCGCGATAACGGCGCCAGTATAACGCTATGTATCGCTAAGATCGTATATCGTCGGCCGAGCAGATCCGCTGAAGGGATTCATGGCATCCAGATCTGCTGGAGACAGCACATCGATCTTCGACGAATTGTGATTCCGAATGCGACAGGTTGGATGCTTGGCATTTCCTGAACAATCAACGCAGGCGCTGCAAAGTAGGCATGTGAGTCCGGCTTGCGTCCCGGTTACCGGCTCCGGCCTTCCAATTACCTGCGGTTTCACATAGGAGGAGGTGGGCTGTGCATTTTGTATTCGTGGGGCGGCTCCGCGCCAAGGAGATAACGGACGAAGTAGTCCCAGCGGCGCCGCGTCATGTAAGCGGTATCGTCCGCGTAGCCGTGCCTCTCGTTGGGCAGCATGAGCAAATCAAAATCCTTATTCGCCTTGATCAATGCGTCCACCACGAGGAGCGTATTGTACGGAGGAACGTTGTTATCGATTGTTCCGTGCGCCAGCAGCAAATGGCCTTTGAGATTTTTGGCGACAAGTTCGTTTGCCTGATTATCGTAATTTGTTGAGCCGTCCGGATTGTGCACGAGGAGTCCCTGCCATTTCTCGGCCCAATCGTCCTCGTAAACGCGATTGTCGTGATTGCCAGATTCGGAGATTCCCACTTTGAAGAAATCCGGATAGCGGAACATGGCATCCGCGGTGGCAAATCCTCCTCCGGAGTGGCCGTAAATTCCAGCGCGATCGATGTCGATCCACGAGTAACGCTGGGCGAGCTGCTTCATTCCCGCAACCTGATCGGGCAACGTGTTGTCGCCCATATCGCCGTAGTACGCTTCGTGAAATTTTTTCGAGCGCCACGGCGTGCCCATCCCGTCGAGCTCTACGACTACGAAGCCGAGTTCCGCGAGGGACTGGCAGTCGCCCCGCGCGGCAGAAAAGCTCCTGCTGCCCACGCTGCCGGTCTGAGGGCCGGGATAAATGTGGTTGATAATGGGATACTTTTTGCTCGCATCAAAACTTGTCGGCTTGAACATCAGTCCATACAGGTCTGTTACTCCATCGCGAGCCTTCACCGTAAACGGAATCGGCGGTTTCCAGCCCGTTGCGAGCAACTGCGAAATGTCGGCTTTTTCAATCGTAGCGATCAGTTTGCCGGAAGAATTTCGCAAAACCGTAACCGGTGGCGTGTCTGGAGTCGAATAGCTATCAACAAAGTAGTCGCCTGAGGGCGACAGAGTTACCTCGTGATTGGCGTTTTCGGGAGTCAAGAGTCGCAGGCCGTGGCCGTCGAATCCGATACTATAAAAGTGGATGAAATAAGGATCTCTTCCCTTCTCCTTTCCTACGGCGAGAAAGTAAATCTTCCGGTTCTTTTCATCGACCCGCAGGATTTGCGTGACATTGCCTTCTCCGCTCGTGATTTGGCTCTTCAGTTGGCCAGTCTGCGAATCATAAAGGTAAAGTTGGCCCCAATTGTCCCGCTCGGAAAACCAAATCACTTCATTGGACGCCTGCAAATATCGCCAGTTCACCGCGCCATTTCCCGACTCATAAAACGTGGGCACATCCTCGTGAAATACATCGCGAACTTCCCCTGTAGCGGCATCGGCGATGCGGAACTGCTCGTGCTTGTGATCGCGCGAGGTGGATACAAATGCGACTTGAGTGGAATCAGGGCTCCATTCGACATCGGACCATTCGCCGGGCCTGCAGGCTACGTCGTCACATAACGTCGAGCGATGCTGATCGGGCGGCATTTTGAAGCGGATAACGCGCGGACCATGCAGATCAATTACGACGCGCTGAATCGTGGTGACTACGGGATCGCCAGGCAATGGATACTTCCACTGCTCCAGAATTGGATGGCCGATTTCGGTGTGAACAACATACATATCACCATCGCCGCGCTGATCCTGCTGGTACGTGGCGATTTTCTGCGAATCGGGCGACCAGACAACAATCGGGCGGTCACTATATGTCCAGCCCGCGTTGTCAGTGGCGTAGCCGAAATCTTTAACACCGTCGGTGGTTAACTGCGTTTCTTTTCCTGTGGC
>JASHYE010000202.1 GCA_030043155.1 Candidatus Acidiferrales bacterium
CACATGAAAGGGTCGGCGGTGAATCCGGATCGCATTTACGCGTCTCAGGTGAGCGATTGGTTTGGACAGATCATCGAGCGCTCCGATGACGGCGGAAAGACGTGGATTCAGCCGGGCACGCCGCCGGGCGAGGTTCAGAAGGACGAATTCGGTTTTCAAAAGGGCGAGAGCAACAAATTTGCGTATGACACTTCAAAGGAAACGGGCGCGCCGCTGACAACGCATCAGTGGTACGACGGGACGCAGCATCCGTGGGAGTTCAAACGCGTTTGGCATCTGGAGCCGTCGCTGACGGATGCGAATACAGTTTTCGCGGGGATTGAAGATGCGGCGCTGTTCAAGTCCACGGACGGCGGGAAGAATTGGAAGGAGCTTTCGGGATTGCGTGGGCATGGCACGGGTCCTAAATGGCAGCCGGGCGCTGGCGGGATGTGTTTGCACACGATTTTGATTGATCCGAGCAATGCGGACCGGATGTTCGTTGCGATTTCTGCGGCGGGCGCGTTTCGCACCGACGATGGCGGAAAAAATTGGAAGCCGATCAATAAAGGGCTGCGTTCGCCATACATTCCCGATCAGGACGCGGAAGTAGGCCATTGCGTTCATCGGATTGCGCTGCACCGGTCGCGTCCGAGCACGCTTTTCATGCAGAAGCATTGGGACGTGATGCGCACCGACGACGCAGGAGACAACTGGCGCGAAGTGAGCGGCAATTTGCCGACGGATTTTGGCTTTGTGATTGATGTGCACGCGCATGAGCCGGAGACGATCTACGTGGTGCCGATCAAGAGCGATGGCGAGCACTATCCATTGGACGGCAAGCTGCGCGTCTACCGCAGCCGCACCGGTGGAAATGAATGGCAAGAACTTGGCAAGGGTTTGCCGGACCGCAATTGCTACGTGGACGTTTTGCGCGATGCGATGAGCGTGGATTCGCTGGATAAATGCGGCGTGTATTTTGGGACGACAGGCGGGCAAGTGTATGCGTCGGCGGACGCGGGCGATTCTTGGAGCGCGATTGTGAGAGATTTGCCGCCGGTGCTTTCGGTGGAAGCGCAGACCTTGCAGTAAAAGCGAGTTTGATCAGCAGGATTTCAGGAGCGCGGGCGTGGAGGAGAAGGCCAGCACAATCCAATGAGAAATGTAATTTTCGCAATCAACACTACCCTAGATGGCTGCTGCGACCACACCAAACAAATCGCTGATGATGAAACACATGAATATTTCACCCACCTCCTGCGAAACGTGGACGTGCTCGTCTTCGGACGTAAAACCTATCAATTGATGGTTCCTTATTGGCCCGAAGTCGCAAAGACCCAGTCGGATACGAAGGCAACGAACGAATTTGCCCGGACATTTGACTCCCTCCCCAAAATTGTTTTCTCCCGATCATTGGGCAGCGTTGAAGATACAAAAACGCGAATCATCCGCACGAATCTTCACGACGAAATACTTAAATTGAAACAGGAACCAGGCAAAGACATACTGGTGGGCGGCATAAGTCTTCCTTCCCAACTGATCAAGCTAGGATTGGTGGATGAATACCGTTTTGTTGTTGGACCAATCCTTGCCGGAGAAGGAAGACGGTTGATGGAGGGCGTCAGCCTGCCCGAGAAATTGCAATTGAAACTGGTTGAGTCAAAGGCTTTTAAATCAGGATGTGTTGCGCTTCGCTACTTGAAACCGTGAAAGAGAAGCGAGGTTATTAAGCGTACAAGGAGGAAGCGATGCAATTTGTGCCGCATCTGCATTTCAATGGGAATTGTGAAGAGGCGTTCAAGCTTTACGAGCAATGCCTCGGCGGGAAAATTCAGAACATGTCGACGTATGCTGAAATGCCGGGCGACTCGCAGGTGCCCGCGGACTGGCGCAATAAAGTCATGCACGCGACGCTTGCGGTCGGCGATCAGCTCTTGATGGGCTGCGATCCCCCGCCCGGACGCTATCAGACGCCGGCTGGTTTTTCGGTCACTATTCAATTCAATGACACGGCGACGGGCGAGCGTGTTTTCAAGACGCTTTCCGAAAATGGCAAAGTGGAGATGCCATTTCAGAAGACGTTTTGGTCGCCGGGTTTTGGAATGCTGACGGATCGCTTTGGGATTCCGTGGATGATCAATTGCACGCAGGCGGCGCAGCAGTCGGCGTGAACCGACAGACGATTACACGCAGCAGGGCACCGACAGCATGGTGACCGTAGTGCTGCCGCAGCATTTGCGGACGCTGGCGCACGTCAGCGGCGATGTAAAGCTTGAAGTGCGAGGTGCGGTGACGGTGCGTTCGATTCTGGATGCGCTGGAAGCACGCTATCCGATGCTGCGAGGAACGATTCGCGAGCATGGCACGCTCGAGCGGCGCGCGTACGTGCGATTTTTCGCGTGCGAGCAGGATTTGTCGCTGGAGTCGCCGGACACGCCGCTTCCCCAGGCGGTCGCTACGGGCAAGGAACCGTTTTTCATTATCGGCGCGATTGCGGGCGGCTAGCAGCAACTGAAAACGAAGATCGCAGTAAAAATGCAGATTCCTCGCTGCGCTCGCCTCTGCGGGCAGGCTCGGAATGACAATTAAAAGAGTTCTGCGGCAGGCTGGATTTTTCCTCATCGATGCAAATTTCAATCTTCTCCAATCTCCTCTGTAAAATCGGAACTCGCATTCGCTTCGCCTGATGCTCGTTTGCTGACAGCGCGGAGCTCGGTGCGGATCGCGTCGGTGGAGAAGCCGGCGCGGAGGAGGCTGCGGTAGAGCGACGCGCGTTTTTTTTCATCGAGTGGCCTGGCTGAACCATCGCGGCCGCGAAGAGCGCGCAATTTGCGTTCGATGCGCGCGCGAACCAGCGCGTTTTCATCCGTGTCGGCAAATACAGCATCGAGAGCGGCTTCAATGTGTTTGTCGGGGACGCCGCGGGCGCGAAGCTCGCGGGCGATGCGGAATTTTCCCTGACGGCGAGTCTGCGCATGCGAACGGGCGTAGTCGCGGGCGTAGCGCACGTCGTCGACGTAATTCTGTTCGCGGAGG
>JASHYE010000203.1 GCA_030043155.1 Candidatus Acidiferrales bacterium
GGCCTATGGCCGGGATTTACGAAAGTTCGAGCGCTACGCGAAGCAACACGGACGCGAACTTACTTCGATCACGCGCGATGATCTGGTTGCGTTTCTGAGGTCGCTCTACCATGCCGGCTTGGACAGCCGATCGGTGGCGCGGAATCTGGTGACGATCCGGAATTTCCTTCGATTTTGCCAGGTCGAAGGCTACATCGAAGAAAATCCTGCGGCATACGTCGAAGCGCCAAAGTTCCGCATGCGCCTGCCAGCACATTTAAGCGTGGAGGAAGTAAACCGATTGCTGGCGCAGCCGGATGTCACTACGGCAAAGGGGATGCGCGACCGCGCGATGATCGAGCTGCTGTATTCTTCGGGGCTGCGCGTGTCAGAGTTGGTGAATCTGCGCCTGACGGACCTGCAGCTCGATGCGGGTTGCCTGCGCTGCATCGGGAAGGGAAATAAGGAACGCCTGGTGCCCATGGGACGAACGGCCATCGCCGTAATCAGGCAGTACTTAAATGGCCCGCGCAGAGAACTCGCCGGTGAGGTTGCTTCTCCCTATTTATTCTTGAACCGTTTTGGAAAACGGATTGGGCGAGTTGGTTTTTGGAAGACGCTGCGACTCTACGGAATACAGGCGGGGCTGCGTTTGAAACTGAAGCCGCACATGCTGCGTCACAGCTTTGCGACTCATTTGCTGGAGCGCGGGGCGGATTTGCGCTCCGTGCAGATAATGCTGGGTCACGCGGACATTGCGACGACGCAGATTTATACGCACGTGGTGAAGGACCGGCTGAAGGAAGTTTACAAGCAGCATCATCCCCGGGCGTAGCGAGAGATTTTCGGGAGTACGGCCTGATGGAATGCAGTTGATATTTGCCGGAGGCGGAATCATCCATGCCTGATTACATGTACCTGTTGGAGAGCCGGCTCTCACCTGAGCAGCGTGCTGTACTGCTTCGTGTTCAAGAGCTGGCGCGGGCGCAGGAATCGAACGTGTATCTCACAGGCGGTGCGGTCCGAGACCTGATTTCAGGAATGCCGCTGCGCGATCTGGATTTCACGATCGAAGGCAATCCGCAGCGCATGGTTCGAGAACTGGAAAAAGGCGGCGCTCGCGTGGTGCTGGAAGATGAGCGCCTGCGGCATTACGAATTGATATTTGCAGGCGAAGTGGATGGCTCCATTTCCGGGGCACGTGACGAGTTCTATGCGCGTCCCGGCGCGAAAGTGGAGCTGCGCTGGTCGACGGTAATGGAAGACCTGCGGCGGCGCGATTTTTCGATTAACGCGGTGGCGATTTCGCTGAATCCCAATTCGCGCGGACTGTTGCTGGACCCCACGAATGGCCTGGCGGACCTTGAACGCCGCGAAGTGCGCGTGTTGTCGATTCACGCGTTCACCAACCAGCCGATCCGGCTGCTGCGAGCGCTGCGTTACTGCGCGCGAATGGGATTCAAGATGGAGCAGCGGACGCAGGAATGGTTTGACCTGGCTATCGAGCGGGAGCTTGCGGAAACGATTGAAAAGAAGGCCGCGGGAAGGGAAGCGCTGGACATAGGCCGCGAAGAGGCCGCGGCGGCGATTCTGAAAATGTGGGAGTCGCACAAAATGCTTGAGGTTATCCACCCCAAGCTGCAACGGCGACGGCCCGATTATGACGGTTTGGGGCGGTTCGCGAAAG
This sequence comes from Candidatus Acidiferrales bacterium, assembly GCA_030043155.1. The sequence continues at coordinate 1,667 of JASHYE010000203.1, forward strand.
CAAAAGAGGCGTTCACGGCGGCGGGAATTCGGGGACGGTACAAGATACCCACGGTGTTTTATATCTTCCGGAGACTTGAGCCGAGAATGGCGGCGGCGCTGAAGAGCCTGGACATTCCAGCGGCGGAAACCGACAAAATCGTTTGCCTGCCGAATGAAGCGAAGAAGCTTTTGCAAACGCTTCGTGGAGGCAAAACGAAGACCGCGCGCCAGGCATACGAAGTGATTTCCACGACGGCGACGGAACTCCTCGTGTTCATGAGCGCGGAATATCGCAATCCAAAGGCGGCGGGGAAGATTAGAAATTATCTGCAGAAGTGGCGTCCCATTCGGCTGAATCTGCCAGCGGCGGAGTTGGAAGGTCTGGGGATGCCGCGCGGACCGAAATTCGACAAAGTGCTCGAGCAGCTCTTTGACGCGCAATTGAAGGGCCGGGGGAAAACTCCTCCGGAAGTGACGAAGCTTCTGCGGCAGTTTGCCGGCATTAAAGAAGAGCCAAAACAGAAAGAGGAGAAAAAGAAAAAGCGCGGCAAGACTGCGGCGAGCAGCGAACGCGGCGCGAAACACGAAGCAACTGGAAGGGAAGTGGAAGAGCAAAGCCACGAAGCCGAGGCGTTCCAGAAGAAATCCGAACCACGCGGACACAAAAGCGTAGTGAAGGCGCATGCGAGGCCGGCGCGAAAAATGAAAACGGCGGCGGGGCGGAAGAAGTCGGCGCGGCGCTAGCACAATCGGGGCGGGTTGTGGGCGTTTCGCGCTTAGCATCAAATCAAAAGGCGGATTAGAATATCAGCACAATGAGTTCTCCCGAATTTGTCCATCTGCATGTGCACACCGATTACTCTCTTCTGGACGGGGCCTGCGAAATTGGCGAGCTGACCGCGGAAGCGGCGCGACAGAAAATGCCGGCCGTGGCCGTTACGGATCACGGGAACCTGTTTGCCGCAGCGAATTTCTTTCATCAGGCATCGACGTGCGGTGTGAAACCGATCATCGGATGCGAGGTTTATGTTGCACCGGACAGCCATAAGAACAAGGGCGCGGACGCGGAGCGCTCGAATCATCTGGTGCTGCTCTGCGAAAACGATGAGGGCTATCGGAATCTGATTCATTTGGTCTCCACGGGATTTTTGGATGGCTTTTATTACAAGCCGCGAATTGACCACGAGCTGCTGGCCAAGAA
>JASHYE010000204.1 GCA_030043155.1 Candidatus Acidiferrales bacterium
AACGCGCGCATCCTCACCGCAGACAATCCGGTACAGCAGACGTCGCTCGACCAACTGGAACCGCTGGAGGCGAAGAGATTCTCGCAAATGCGGGCGGTGATTGCTGAACGCCGCGCCCGGGGATTGGACGCAGCCATTGCCGCGGAACAAAGCAACGACAGCATTAGCCTTATGGGGAAGATCAGCGCGATTATCAGCACGATGCTGCGGGAAGAAAATCGCCTGCTCACGGCGCGCGCCGCAGCGGTAAATGCAAACTCGCGCCACATGCGACGAATTCTTCTCCTGGGATATACGGTAGCGTTTCTCTTTCTTTTCGTGGAGAGCGTTGTAATTCACAAGGAAATGGGAAGGCGCCGGGCGGCCGAGGCCGCCACGGAAAAGCGAAGTGAGGAATTGGAGGCGGCGAACAAAGAACTGGAAGCATTTTGCTATTCCGTATCGCACGATTTGCGCAGCCCGCTGCGCGGCATCGATGGATTCAGCCAGGCGCTGCTCGAGGATTACAGCGCCCATGTGGATGAAACAGGCCAGGACTTCCTGCGGCGAATTCGCGCCGGTACGCAGCGCATGAGCACGTTGATCGATGACTTGCTGAATCTCTCGCGTTACACACGAGTTGAGATGCGTCGCGAGCCAACCGATCTTTCGGAAATCGGCAGCAGCGTCATGGAGGAACTGCGCCTGCTGCATCCGACGCGTCGAGTGGAATTTCTCATCTCGCCAAGATTGCACAGCGAAAGCGATCCGCGGTTGATGCGCGTGGTCCTGGAAAACCTGCTGGGCAATGCGTGGAAATTCACATCGAAGAAAGAGCACGCACAGATTGAGTTCGGGAAAACGGATCAAAATGGCTCTTCCGCATTCTACGTAAAGGACAACGGCGCGGGCTTCGATCCAGCTCACACGGCGCGGCTATTCGGCGCGTTTCAACGCCTGCACGGCGTTTCAGAATTTCCCGGCACAGGCATCGGACTCGCGACCGTGCAGAGAATCATTCAACGGCACGGCGGGCGCATCTGGGCGGAGAGCGCTGTGGATCAGGGAGCAACTTTTTATTTCACATTGTGAAATGCAAGCAAAAAAGGAGAAGCAATGAGCAATCCAGTGATTCTGGTGGTGGAAGACAATCCCGATGATGAAGCGCTAACGCTGCGCGCGCTCAAGAAGAACAATATAACCAACGAAGTTGTGCTGGCGCGCGACGGCGTAGAGGCGTTGGATCTTCTGTTTGGCACGGGCAAGCAAGCCGGCCGCGCGATCACGCCGCAAGTGATCCTGCTGGACCTGAAGCTGCCGAAAATCGACGGGCTCGAAGTTCTCAAGCGCGTGCGCTCGGACCCGCGAACGAAATTATTGCCTGTGGTAATTCTCACTTCGTCCAATGAGGAACGCGACCGGATGCGAGGATACGACATTGGCGCAAACAGTTACGTGCGCAAACCAGTGGACTTCGTGCAATTCACTGAGGCGGTGCGGCAGCTGGGACTCTATTGGCTCTTGCTGAACGAAAAGCCGCCGCAAGCTGTGGCGAAATGATGATGCAGAAAAAGCTGAAACTGCTGATTGTCGAGGATTCGGAGAGCGACGCGGAATTGCTGGCGCACGCAATCCGTAAGGGCGGCTACGAACTGATACACAAGCGCGTGGATACGCGCGAGGCGCTGCGCCTGTGCCTTTTCGATTCGTGGGACCTGATTGTGTCGGACCACTCGATGCCAGGATTCAGCGGCGTGGCGGCGCTGGCGATGGTGCGCGAGAAGTGTCCCGATGTGCCGTTCATTTTTGTTTCGGGCACGATCGGCGAGGATATCGCGGTGGATGCGATGCGCATCGGCGCGCAGGATTACATCATGAAAGGAAATTTGGCGCGACTGCTTCCGGCAATCGACCGCGAACTGCGCGAGTCGAAAAACCGCGCGGAGCACAAGAAAACGGAAATTCGCATGCAGCAGTTGGAAAAATTCGAAGCCATCGGGAAACTCGCTGGAGGAATCGCGCACGATTTTAATAACGTAATCGGCGCCATTATGGGCTGGGCAGAGCTGGGAAAAGACGAAGTGCCGGAAGGAAGCCGCGCGGCGAAATACTTTCAAAACATTCGGGCACAGTCAGAGCGCGCCGCGGGATTGACGCGGCAATTGCTGGCCTACGCGAGGAGGCAGACGCTTGAGCGGCGCGTGATCAATGTGAATCAGATGATCGGTGAAACAACGGCCCTCCTGCAAAAAACCATCGGAGAGCAGATCGAAATGAAACTGGTGCTCGCGCCGGACCTGCAGCCCACTCGCGCGGACGCTTCGCAACTCGAGCAAGTGCTGATGAATCTCTGTTTCAATGCGCGTGACGCCATGCCAAAGGGCGGCCAACTGCTGATTGAGACGCATAACGTCGAATTAGATGAATCCTATACCCAAAGGCACGAATACGCGCGCCCGGGGAAATACGTGGCGATGTCCGTTTCCGATACGGGAGTGGGAATGGATGCAGCGACGATGAGCCGAATCTTTGAGCCATTCTTCACAACCAAAGAAGTGGGAAAGGGCACAGGATTGGGTCTGGCAACTGCGTACGGAATCGTGAAACAGCACGAAGGAATGATCGAAGTTTACAGCGAGCCGGGAAAAGGAACGATGTTTCATGTCTATCTGCCGGTGAGCAGCGGCGCAACGCAGGAAAAATATAGCGGGCCAGCGGACGATTCCGTGCGCGGCGGAACGGAAACGATCCTCGTAGCCGAAGATCACGCAGGCAATCTGGAGATGGTGGACGAAATGCTGCGCAAGCTGGGGTATCGCGTGATTCTCGCAAAGGACGGCCAAGAAGCGGTGGAAAAATCGCGCGAATGCCGCGAAGAAATTGCGATGGCGCTGCTTGATGTAATCATGCCGCGAATGGGAGGGCCAGAAGCATACGAAAACATCCGTAAGATCAAGCCGGACTTGCCGGTGATTTTCAGTTCGGGATACTCGGAGGAAAGTGCGTCTCTGGCATCGCTCGTCTCCGATGGAGCGGTGCTGCTGCAGAAGCCGTACGAACCGAAGATGCTGGCGAAGAAGATTCGCGAAGTACTTGACCGGAGGGAAAAGACAGCAACTAACCGATAGCCATCCACTGGAACCTACAGCCCAAAAGAGCAATACAAAAGCTCTTCCGCCGCGGCCCAAGGTTAATGCTCCGCGGGCAAACTGCAATTACGCGCTCAAACTCTCAATTTGACCACTAGCAAATACGATGAGAATTTTGCTGAAACTTGTTTCGGCAAAAAGCTGCGAATATACGTGCCTGTAGATCTCGATATGCGACGATTCATCCGCGCTTGCAATGATAAGCCAGCGATCGCACGCGAGCTTTGAGGCCGCGCGCGAAACAGCTGCTGCCCCCATCTGCTCGATCAATGAGCAAGCTATGTTCGAAAGAATGCCTGCGTGTCGGCGATAAGGATTGTGCACGAACACGACGACCTTTGTTTTCCCTGGCCTGCGATTCACGAGTCGGAGCTGAATTCGATTCCCATGGATGGTGGCTCTCAGAAGCGAACGCGCGGATCGTCCAGCGAGATGCCGGCGGATTCTTTCTTCTGCGATTTCGGCAGTCTTCGATGCCAGCCTGATCGGGGCGGTGATGGTTATTACCACTGTCTTGCCATCCGGCACGGAGCCGTCGAGAGCAACGCGCAAATCCGCAACGAATCTCAACGCGACTTTGTCAAAGCGCAAACGAGGTTTCACATCGGAAGTGAGTACCGCAATTCGCGGCGGCATGGCAATAATGTCAACGGCAATTCGTTCCCCAGCAACTACGATATAGGCGCAGGCTGGACGCTTGCCCTTTTCCCAAGTGCCGGAAAATTTCGTGGCGACGGCCTCGATAGCTGCGCGCTCACGCCGCTTTGGTTCGCTCATGCCTTTTCCTGCATATCGGATCCGCGAGAGGAGTCTATTGGAAATCGATATGGGCTGACAACGACTCTGCGAGCATTGGGGAAATGAAGCGTCAGTCGATGCCGTGGATGCGCATCGAAACGAGCTGATCGATGGTGAGGTTCTGCATGCCGCGGGAGCGAAGATCGGAAATGTATTCCGGTGAAACGTCGTGGATGCGCATGTCGACAAGCTCATCGGGATCAGGATGATGGTAGCCGAGCTTGTCGAGTGCAGCGATGAATTCAGGGGAAACGCCATGAATGCGGAAACTAACGAGTGTGTCGGAGTCCAGATGCGTGTAACCGAAATGGCTGAGCTGGGCGATGAAATCGGGGGAAACATCGTGAATTCGAAAAGCAATCAACTCGTCCGGATCGAGATGCGAATAGCCGAGCTGATTGAGCTGCGCGACGAAATCGGACGAGACACCGTGGATGCGAAAGGCGATGAGTTTCTCCAAATCGATATGCGCGTATCCGGCCTGAGACATTTGCTGGATCCATTCAGGAGTAGCGCCGTGAATGCGGAGAGCGATGAGCGTATCCTCGTCGGGCGAATATCCCTGCTGATGAAGTGAGCGAACCATCTCGGGCGTGACTCCGTGGATGCGGAACGCGACGAGGTTATCGCTATCGGTGACGCTGAGCCCAGAGGAACGAAGGTCGTCGATGAATTGTTTGTCGACTCCGAAGATGCGAAAGGCGATGAGCTTGTCTGTGTCGAGGCCGGTGATGTGCTCGGCCTTCATCTGACGCGCAAAATCGAGGCTGACGTCGTGAATGGCCATGGAGAATTGCTTGTCGGCGTCGATGCTCTCGAAGCCGAGCTTGGACATTTCCTGCGGATATTTTGCGTCAGCGAAAAAGTGAAAAATGCCGGCACCTTCGCCATTTTCGAGGAAGCCGTCGAGTTCGAGCCGGCCTGCGTCGCGCGTGACCGTGAATTTGACGTCGTGGCGCGCAGTGTTGGAAGTATCGAGCCCTTGAAACGAGGTGAGCGGCCAGTCGGTTTCATCCTGCATGTGATGGCTGGCGCGGGAGACGGTGATCGAAAATTCGACATAGCCCGTACGATCCGAGTGCGTCATGGCCCACGTGCCGGAAGGCGATTGAGCGCGAGCGGTTTTTGCGCCGCCGAAAATAAGAAGAGTGCAGGCAGCCAGCGCGGCGACAAATGGGCCGATGATGCGAGGATTGCGAGTCTTAGGCAATATGTTCATGGCACGTTCTCCTTCTGATGGAACCAAAACCGAGACAACAGCAGATCCCTCACGCCGTTCGCCGAGGCCAGGCGAACGGGTTCGGGATGACAACCTAGCCTCAGAAGACGCCGGCTTCCTTGAGATCGATGAGTTTGTCGATGGTCAAGTCCTTGAAGCCGTGGCTGCGAACTTTGTTGATGAAATCGGGCGTAACACCGTTGATGCGGGCGCGAATGTAATCTTCGGCGCTGAGATTCTGAAGGCCAACGCTCTGCAATGACTTGACGTATTCCGGCGTCACGTCTTGAACACGCATGCTAATCAGCTGGTTGGTGCTGGCATCGACGCCGATGGCCTTCATGTCCTTAACGTAGTCAGGCGTGAGGCCCTGGACCTTCATGCTGATTAACTCGTGAGCGTCGGCGTTTACGCCCACGGCTTTCATTTCCTTCACGTAATCCGGCGAGAGACCTTGCACTTTCATGCCAATGAGCTGATTTGCATCGGCGTTGATGCCGATGGATTTCATTTCAGAAATGTACTCGGGCGTTAGGCCTTGCACTTTGAAGCTGATGAACTGATTGGCGCTGCCGTCGATTCCTGCGGAGCGCATGCCCTTGATGTATTGCGGTTCGATACCTTGGATTTTCATGCTAATCAGTTCGTTCGGGCTGGCGTTGAAACCCGCAGCCTTCATGGCGTTGATATATTCCGGAGTGACGCCCTGGATTTTCATACTGATGAGCTGATTCGCGCTCAAATTGAGTCCAGCGGCTTTCATTTCCTTCACGTAATCCGGCGAGAGGCCCTGAACTTTCATGCTGATGAATTCATTGGCGTCTCCGTCGATTCCGATCGCGCGCATGTCGCGAACATATTCGGGCGTGACACCCTGCACGCGCAGAGAAATGAGCTGGTTGATATCGGGATCGAAGCCGGTTGCGCGCATGTCCCTGACGTACTGCGGATCGATGCCTTGAACGCGCAGGGAAATGAGTTCGTTGATGCTGGGATGGAGGCCAAGAGCTTTGATTTGCTGGATGTATTCAGGAGCGACGCCCTGGATTTTGAGACTGATGAGCTGATCAGCGGTGAGATTGTCGTAGCCTTGAGCTTTCATCCGGTCGACGTAAGAAGAGGAAGATTGGCCTTCCTGTTGCGGTGCGGCTTGGGCTTGGCTTTGCTGAGATGGCACGGCTTGCGCAGCGACAGACTTCAGAGCTGCCCGAAGGACGTGAGAGGCCATTGTGGTTGTCATGCGCGATGCAGAAGAGACAGCAAGGTGCGACGGAGCGGCGGCGGACACTGATTCGTGCGTTGGTGCATAGG
>JASHYE010000026.1 GCA_030043155.1 Candidatus Acidiferrales bacterium
CCCAAACCACACTCCGTCGACCTTGTTCACCAGGAAATTGCCGGCACGCTGCAATGGCGTCAGCAACTCTGCCGACCACACGCGGATGAGCCGGACGTCCTGGCCGCGCCGGATTTGAAACGCGAGCAGCAACACCTGCGCCAGAATGATGGCGACCAGCAGGACTAAAGGCCGGTGGCGGGGAGGGACATCCATAAATTACTCAGATCCCGAAGCAAAAAAAAACAGACCGCGAATTCGTCACTACTCGATCCAAACTTCGCGCACATCTCCGGCGCTCGCCGGCGCACCGCGACATCCGTCGACAAGCCAATCTCATGTTCTCCTCAATCAATCGAGACCAGCCGAAGAAGCCTGAAATCGCTGAGCATCTTCCCGGTGCCGAGCACCACCGAAGCCAGCGGATCATCCGCAATGGACACGGGCAAACCGGTCTCTTCGCGTATGCGTTTATCGAGGTTCTTGATCAGTGCGCCGCCGCCCGTCAGCACAATGCCGCGGTCGCTGATATCGGCGGAAAGTTCAGGAGGCGTACGTTCCAGCGCTACGCGGATGGCATTCAGGATCGTTGCAATACATTCGGAGAGCGCTTCGCGAATCTCGCTGTCATCAATCGTCACTGTGCGAGGCACGCCTTCAATCAAATTTCGGCCTTTTACTTCAAGCGTTAGCGGTTTTTCCAGTGGATAGGCGGAACCAATTTCGATCTTGATCTGCTCGGCTGTCCGTTCTCCAACCAGGAGGTTGTACTTTCGCTTCAGGTAGTGCATCACCGATTCGTCCATCTCGTTTCCGGCCACGCGCACCGAACGTGAGTAGACAATGCCGCTCATGGAAATCACCGCGATGTCGGTAGTGCCTCCGCCGATATCAACCACCATGTTGCCCGAAGGCTCCTCAATCGGCAGCCCCGCGCCAATTGCCGCGGCCATGGCCTGCTCCACCAGGTAAACTTCGCTGGCGCGCGCGCGGTAGGCTGAGTCTTGCACCGCGCGTTTTTCTACCGGCGTAATTTCGCTCGGAACTCCAATCACAATTCGTGGATGCACCAGCACGCGGCGATTGTGGGCCTTCTGGATGAAGTACGTGAGCATCTTCTCCGTTACCTTGAAGTCCGCAATCACCCCGTCCTTCATCGGCTTGATAGCAACCACGTTGCCGGGCGTGCGACCCAGCATCTCTTTCGCCTCTTTGCCAACCGCCACCACTTCTCCGTTGTTCTTGTTAATCGCCACGATCGAAGGCTCATTGACGACAATGCCTTTCGTCTTTGCGAACACAAGCGTGTTGGCTGTTCCCAAGTCGATGGCGAGATCGGACGAGAAAAGACTAAAGACCGACCTCATCGAATATCCGTTTTTCATGAACCCCCCACGGCCTGCAATTCCCCCCGCCCACGAACTGCGTACTCAAAAATGATTTGCGAATGAAACTTATGGCACAACGACGGGAATCCGCTGGGTGCCGGTAAGACCCCTGCGATCCTGTCCTGTGATGACGATCACGTGCGCGCCTGTTGTCATCGGCTGAGTAAAATAGCGAAAACGCCCATCCGAACCAATATCCGCTACCATCTCGCCATCGATCAGCAGCGCCGCTCCGGGCTCAGTGTGGCCGCTGATCTCCACAACCTTACCGTGAAACACCGGCGGATCCACGTCGAGCTGCATCGCCTGCTGCTTGTCCTGTTCCACCAATGTGAACTTAAACGCGTCCGCGGCTTCGCTTGACGCTCCCTTCGCGTCGATCGCCTTAACCGTCCAAAAATACTCCCCCGAGTTTAATCCCGTCACGTCAACGGCCGTGTCCGTCGTTTTGCGATCGGCGAGCACGCGGTTGAACATTCCCGTGTCGCTGATTTCCAGTTCATATTCGCTCGCTGTGTCCACCGGCTGCCATTCGAACCGAATCGATGTGTGCTTCGGATCCGGCACAATAATCGGCTGCAGATTAACAGGCTGGACTAACCCGGGAGGAGCAAGAACATCCGTCTTCGTTATCGGGCCGCCTTCCGGAACCAATGCCCGCTGCCATTGCGTCACTTGAATTTGTTGGTCGCCACGTTGTACTTCCGCAGCGCCCGCTGCAACTGTGATTTCACCCTGGTTCGTCGCCGGATCTGTCTTCACGTCGGCATGGCTGTTCTCATGCAGCGATGCAACCGCATCCTCAAACGAAACTTCGGCCTTTGATCCAGGAACTTGCCATGCACCAGTGGTCAGATCAACCGCTCCGGAGCTGATGTGTACAGCGACGCTCGAGGCGCTATCTTTCGGAACATCGATTTCCTCCACCGTAACCAACGTCTGCGCCTGTACCGTGTACTGCGTTCCGTCGGCAAAAGCCAAACGAGCAAGACCATCCGGCCCAGTCTGAATCAGGTCGCCTTTATCCAGGCTCATTTGATAATCTGCCGTACTCCACTGCACCGAGTTGGCTCTCTTCACTTCCACTTTCCCTTCAAGGTTTACGAATCGCGCTCCCTTGACTCCCGCCGAAGTCGTCGTCGTATCCTTCGGCTCCAGCGCGGTTGAAACGTGATTTACGATTTTTGTGAATGTATCTGGCAGCGCAAGATATCCAGCCGCAAGAACAATCACCAGAAATGCGAAAATGTAAAGCAAAACACTGCGATACGTCACCTGATGCCAGTACACTTCGACCTTGTTTACTTTGGGGGGACGCGTTGCGACCGTGGATTTTTCCGCGTTCATCGAGAGAATTTCAGCTGAATTGCGAATCTAGCATACGGGTTTGGGGCTTTCAACACGACCTGAAACAAGTTGCGGAATCGCAAACACTTGTACGAAAGGACAGTTCGATTCCTTCGCGCTCGACGCTTTTCCTTGCGCTGACTGTCCTCACGGACAGTGTAGATTTGCGCG
>JASHYE010000205.1 GCA_030043155.1 Candidatus Acidiferrales bacterium
GAAGTCGCTGGCATGCCATAATTCGAAAAATTCCCGCCGTTTGCTCCCGTCGAACCTATGACCGTCCCGGGAGAAAATTGCGCGATATAAGTCATGTCCCCGCCCGGATTCGGAACCTGCGTGATCTGCTGCCGCGTCATCGTGATGCCCACGTTTCCATCATGCGTGTCGAGCATCGACCCCGGCGTGCGCTGCGGCCCTTGTGCCGTCACACTCATCTCGAAATCAACCGTCACCTGCTCGCCCACCGGAACCGTCACGATCTTCGTCGCCGGCTGAAATCCCGTATACGTCGCCGTCAGCGTGTACGACCCCGGATCCAGAAGCCCAAACGTATACTGCCCCGACAAATTCGTCTTCGCCGTTTGAATCGTGCCCTTCGCATTATTTGTCAGCAGCACCTCGGCATTCGCCACCACGGCTTTTTTCGGATTCGTCACCGTGCCGTGTACGCTTCCCGTGGTCATGGTCTGCGCCATCGGCGCCGCGTTCCACCAAACCGCCACCATCAGCGCGAAGGCCACAAGAATCAAGCGTCTGAAAATCATCAAACCCTCCGTCTGGTTTTCGTGTGGAGCAAACTGCGGATTCTCTCGAGACAGCGTCCACTCCCCCAAGGCTGCTGGCGAGCCGCTCGCGAAAAACGCGAAGAAATCGACCAAGAAGTGTACATCAGTCCCCGATGCAGGCCATACACTTGATTTCCCGGCGTTGGCTCAATTCAGATTTTCTTGACCGCGCCCCAAGAACGGAAATTCAAACTGAACCCGTTACCCATTTCCCGCGTTTCGGCATGCTCCAGCCCCCAGCGCGGTTGGACACATTTGACTTACCACCGGATGCGACCCGCTGCAGGATGGTTGTAGAGCCGCAGCCGTCGAACCGCGCAACTACAACCGTAACGCCATCTTCCCGCAAAAACTCTAAATCACTGAAACACAAAGCATTACCTTTACATCCCCGCTCTCTAACCTGCATCTAACTAAGTGGGGATAAAGAGTCAGTTTGATACTTGGGGTGAATAAGGAGATAGCTATGAGATGCAAAAGTTCTTGGATCACAAGGGCTGGCATCGCGGCGCTGGCCCTGAGCATGGTGGGATTCGGAGCACCGCGTGTCCTTGCCGCGGCTCAGCCCGTGGTAAGTGAGTCAGTCCGCGCTACCACTCAAAAATCGCTCACCGAACAGGTAGGCCATCAGCTCGCCCTGGTTCCGTGGTACGGCGTGTTCGATGACCTCGCCTATTCCGTGAATGGCACGCAAGTGACGCTCACTGGCGCCGTCGTCAATCCAGCCACTAAAAGCGATGCCGTCGGTTACGTCAAACACATCAAGGGCGTCACCAGCGTCGTCGACAACATCAAGCTGCTTCCGCCTTCTTCCATGGACGCCCAAATTCGCCGCGCCGAATATCGTTCCATATTCGGCTTCGGCGATCTGTACCGTTACTCTATGGGCGCGATTCCTTCGATCCACATCATCGTGGATACCGGTCACGTGACCCTTGTTGGTTACGTGAGCAACGAAGGCGATCTAAAGATGGCGTATCTGCGCGCTAACTCAGTGCCCGGCGTTTTCTCGGTCACCAACAATCTGCAAATCGCCGGCTCGCCAAGCATGTAAATGAAGTGGTCTTTGTAGGGGCCGATCGTTTTTTTTGATCGGCCCTTTTTCTTTTCTAACGTTAGGCTTTCGGAAACGGCACTTGAACCCAGCTACATCTCGAGCGGAGCTCTATTTTTTCTGATTTTGCAAAGGTCAGTTGTCTTGATCGGTTTTTTTCTTTCCAGCATCCAGCCTCTAACCTCCAGCTTCCAGAACGTGAGTCCAAAGGCCCGGTTCAATTCCGCCGGGCCTTTTCTTTTTTCACTCAAAGATCAAAATTGCCAGTGAAATCGCACACCACCTATTGGCACCGGTCCACGACTTCGATTAAACGCCGGGTTGGCGACAAACTCAAAATCAGGAGTCACATAGACATTCTTCCACGCCGCGAAACTGTAATAAGCCTCCGTGACTTTCTCACTTCCATAACTGAGTGCGCCATCCCCGCTCAGTATGTCCAATCCTCCTGCCTCGAGAAACTTCTGAGCGCTCGCCGACGCGCCGCTGGTCACGTATGCCAATCCCGCGCTATCGCTCGGCCGGTGCCACGCGGAGCCGTTGACGCTCGCGCCGAGCGAGGCCGTCCAGTTCGCGTCCGTGTACATCCATCCCTCCGTTTGCCCGTTGTTCCATCCGAGACGAGAAAAAATGCCAACATTTTTTGCTACTTCTTGCTCCCCGTTCAATCCAAACCCATATTTGTGGCGATAAGCGCGCGCCGGAGACAAGTCCGCGTGCGGTCCTCCTGCATCCAGCAACGAAGCAGCTTCTTGGTAGTTCAGCATATTGGCCTTGTCCACCCAACCCAAAAATCTCAACGCTCCCGGACGCGCATCGATATCGTAACGCCGCTCAAATTCTTCCGCGACGCCCCAGGAGTCGAAGAATTTTCCACTGCTTCCCATGTGGGGAAAAGTAAGCACCAAATCGTCAGCCGTGAAGCCGTTCTTCGTGCCTGGTGTCTGGAACCATCCCGCCCGCAGCGTCCATTTTGGCTGGTTCAGTTCCGCAGCGACTCCAGTCGTGTACCCCACGCTGTCCGAGGGGAAATCCCAAGCCAAGTTGGTCTGCATCGCCCAATTCAAAAATTGAGCATGTGAATCCTGCGCGTATCTGTTGTGGTCGAACATGTCAATCGGGCTGAACCGCCCAATCGTCAACGTCAACCGCGAAATGTCCTGCTTGCCAGCGAGCGTGAGCGGCCCGTCCTCGATCTGCTCTTTTTTGCCGCCCAATCCTATCGTTTCGCGAATAAACAGGTGCGCGAACATGAAGTGCGGGTACGTCGTACCAAGCTTAAAGGCATCGCCGTTCGGAAAATCTTCAATGCCTTCTGTCATGCTCAGGCCGTAACCTTGCCATACCAAACCATCGACATGTATTTCGCCGCCCCGCCACAAGCGAGCGCCTGCAAACAGGTCCGCTGTAAAAGTCTCCTGGATTTCGCCGTTGCTGTTCAGGCTGTTCTGTCCTGAATACGCCGCGGGAAAGCCCGGATCTCCCTGCGGGAGTTCCGTCACCTGCCCGTGCAGATTCCACGATTGACTAGCTTCTTGTTGCGGCCAAGCCGAGGGCATTGCAGCCACAAGCGTCAACAGGAGAACTGCTGCACCAGCGAACGTGCGCGGCCCTCGACTCCAACCAAGGCCGAATCGAGCGTCACGCGAATGACGAATTGCCGCCCAGCGGCAACTGCCCGCTTCATCATCGCTAGTTGCGTCACCATTTTCTTGCGCTCGCTTTTCCTTAGTCTCCGAATCAATCCAGCGCGCCACCAGTCGCGTCTGTTC
>JASHYE010000206.1 GCA_030043155.1 Candidatus Acidiferrales bacterium
AGGACGGTTCCGTCGTCGGCGACTTGACCACCGCGCGCATCATGATCGAAGACGGCGCCTATTTCAAAGGTTCCATCGAGATCGACAAGGGCGGCGACGCGTCGGGCAGCACCGATAAGTCATACTCGCGCACCAACGCAAAGCCCGTCACCACCTCAGCTTCCGCTTCGGCGGACTGAAGCGCGATTCAACCGAGCCCTTCGCCGGCGTGAATTCTGCTCCGCTCGGGTCGCGCCTATTCGGGTTCCGCGAGGCTGCAGCGTCCCCGCAGCCTCGCCCCAGCCCTCTCCGTTGCTTGCCCTTTCGCTTGTGCAATGGAGTATGGTTTTAGCCATGCTGAGAACAGCCTTGTCATAAAACGCATTTTCCTTTTCGCGCGGGTTTGTGCGCGATGTAGTCGTTAGATTATTGTTTACTCGTGCAAAAAAAAACCTCGGCCTATTGCAAGGCCGAGGCCATTCCTCCACGGACTCTGTAATTGGGACCCCTTATCCGGTTACAACCACAAGCTGCACTTCCACGCCGGGATCCTGGTAATCGCACAGCCAGTACATTCCATCGTCAAACACGATATAAAAGTCCGGGTCGCCATACCCCCAGTATCCCGGCCATGGCTCTTCCAGGACGAACCAGAAACCGCCGTATTGAAACCGCGGGAACCCTCCCACCATCACCGTTTGGCCGATGCTGAACCGATGTGCTTGGCCGAAGTTTGCGCGAAACTGACGATCAGGAATCGTCACCACACGTTCGCCCGACCGCGGCTGATACCGCCGGAAGTGAGCCTGCTCGTAATGCGCCGTCTGTTGCGGATTGCCTCGTGCCGGTCGTCCGCCCCGCGCCGGTGCAGCGTGTTGAGCCCGCTGCGTCCGCGTCGGCTGCGGACGGGAAGCGTTTTGCTCTCTACTCTGCTGTTTCTGCTGTGCCTTCTGAACTTTCTGTTGCTGCTTCTGTTGTGCGCGCTGCTGGCTTTGCTGTGTTTTTTCCTGCTGCTTCTGCGCTTGCTGTTGTTGTCGCGGCTCTTCCTGACGCTGTGGTTTCTGCTGCTGCGCCGGATGCTGTTGCTCCTGCGGATGCTGTGGTTTTTGTTGTTGCTGCTGTGGATGTGTCTTGTCTTGTTGCTGCTGATCGCTCTGCGCGTGCGCCGCGGGCGCAATACTCGCGCCAGCGAACGCAAGCAGCGCAGCCGTCGTAAGTGTTGCTATTAGCGGCTTCATATTCTCTCCCTTTGGCGCATCGGCCTGCTCAAGTGCACTCGCGAGCTAGCCGGTATCGCGCCTGAAATCTAATCGCTGGGCCTGGGGCGGGGCCTTCACCGACGATTCCAGCCTACGCGCCTCTTCATTTCGGTTGTAGCGGTTGGGAACCCGATTTCACGCTGCAGTTTTTCGCGTAGGGTGAGCCCCGACCGCGGTACAGCCCCTAGAGTGTTTTTGTTCCGTCCTCGCGCCGCCCGCGCCGCGTCAATCGCGGGCCGGGGACGCTACAGGATCGAGGCGAGGCCTGCCACAGGCCCGCAGCGGTGGCGGGCAGGTGACGACCTGCTTTGGTAACGCGGAAAGTGCGCGGCTTCAGCCGCGGCGAAATGCAGTACCTCATCAATTCCTTCCTATTCGCGCGTTTTCTGCGCGATGTATTGCGTCCTCTTCCGAAAGCCAGCTCGCTGGTTTCACCGGCTTTTGAGGCTGGGGTCCCGAATAGGAGCTATCCCTTCAAGTATCTCTTATGGCAAAGTATGGCACGCTGTGACTCCAGAGGACCTTCTTAAACTTCGGCGCCATTTAGACGCCATTCGCACAAGCTTGGAAGAACTGCGCGACGCGATACAAGAGCATTCCAAGGGTGTGGCCTCCGAGCAGCAAAACAGGCAAGTAAACGCCGTTATTGCCTATGAAGGGACAGCAGCAGAGGCCAGGAATGACGCCAATCGCCAGTACTCGATCCAACGCTCAATTAGGAACTGGACCCGAGGTGCAGTCTTCGCAGCAAGCATCTACGCTGCCATCGCCGCGTATCAAGCGTGCCAAATGCGCAAGGCCACCCAGGCCACTGAAATAGCTGCTGCCGCCGCTAAGAAATCTGCCGACCTCGCGTGGCGCACGGCGGCTGCTACCGGAGCAGCCCGTTGCGAATTTGGCGCAAATTTTGACCCAAGGATAGCGCATGGCAGCATAAGTGTTACCTGCGAGGGCGGGAAAGTGGATGCTACGATCTTGCATGGGAACTTTCTCGTTACTCTTATCAATCCGGAAACGAGTCAAGATCTCAGCGAATCGCAGCGACAACACGTCGGCAGCGAGATAATTGGGCCGGATCAAGGTGCTCACCCATTGGACTTCGGTATCCCGGGTTTTTCCGAGTCGGAGTACGTTTCACTTCGGCAAGGAATCAAGGTTGAGGGGTCTATTGAATACAACGACGGATTCGACCGAACTCAACACTTCTCTGATTGCTACGTATTTCTTCCAGAACTGGATGCCGCGACTGGGAAGTATAACGGAACCAATAATCCCCATGCGTGCGGGGCTGGGGTTCTGGACAAGCTTCGCCGCTATAGAGAAGATGATGAAGCCAGAAAGAAAAAGAAGAAGAACCAAATATAGGACTGCACCGCCTCCCAAGC
>JASHYE010000207.1 GCA_030043155.1 Candidatus Acidiferrales bacterium
ACTGTAACCGACCGGCTCTCCCGTGCGCTGTCAAATGACGGCGTGGTAGTGCTCCAGCAGGACCATTATTACAAAGACCTTTCCCATCTCTCCGTTGCGGAACGTGCGCGGTGCAATTTTGATCATCCGAGCGCACTCGACACCGGGCTTTTCATAGAGCATATCCATAGCTTGCGCGACGGACGCGCAATCGAACGCCCCGTGTATGATTTCACGCAGCATCGGCGAGCCCCGGAAACCGTGAAGGTGCAAGCGCGTCCGGCAATTTTGGTTGAAGGCATTCTGATTTTTGAAAACGAGGCGTTGCGCAACTTGATGGACTTGAAAATCTTCGTGGATACCGACGCCGACTTGCGCTTCATTCGCAGGCTGGTCAGAGACATTCGCGAGCGCGGCAGGACGCTCGAATCAGTTGTCCAGCAGTATCAGGAAACCGTGAGGCCAATGCATTTGGAGTTCGTCGAACCCAGCAAGCGCTACGCCGACATCATTATTCCCGAGGGCGGCCACAATGAAGTGGGCGTCGCCCTGGTGATTCAAAAAGTGCGCGCGCTGCTTGCGCAATAGTAGAAGCCCACGCAATACGCGCAGCCTTACTCGCCTCGGTCACGTCGGCATCCTCAAGAAAAAATACAATCCCGCGAACGCGAAAATCGCATCCGGCGACCAGGCCGCAACAAACGGCGGCAATTGCCCCACCGCACCGAGCGCTTCAAACAATGCCGCGATGGACCAGTAGGCGATTCCGATTCCAATGGCCAGAGCGATACCGCCCACCGCTCCGCGCGTGCCGACCAGCAGCGCAAAGGGGATGGCCAGAAACACGATAATCGCTGCGATCAGGGGGAAGGCAAACTTCTTGTGCCACTCCACCGAGAGACGCTGCGTTTCGAATCCGGCCTTTTGCAAGCTCTGAATGTAATTGCGCAATTGTCGCCAGTTCATTTGGTTGTACTGAAAGACTTCGCGCTTGAAATACGAGGGCGCTTCGGAAAATTCGGGGACGGAATCCACTCGAAAAGTTCGATAGGAGGTGACAGAAGAGGCAGAGAAATCTCTAACCCAGCCGCGCTCCAGGATCCAGGAGTCCAATTGCGGCTCCCAATAAGCGCGATTTGCGAAAATTCGTCGGCGCACCTGAAAAGTTGCGGGGTCCAGTTCGAAGATATTCAGCCCGCCAAATAAATTGCCGTAGGGGTCAAATAGCTGGTAATTGAAAATCGTGCCGTGTTCGCCAAAGATCCATTGATGGGCAGGCTCAAAGTACGTTTGCGCGGGCCGACCCTTGATCTGATCGTGCAGCGCATCCTGGCGTTGATTGGCATACGGTAGAATGGCGTCATCGAGCAGAAACAAGCCTGCGCTGAGTAGAATTCCGGCCAGTACCAGCGGCAGCGCTAGGCGAAAAAGACTGACGCCCGAGGCCTTGAATGCCGTGATTTCATTGTTTTTCGCGAGCAGGCCGATCGTTATCAGCGTGGCCACCAGAGCGGCCAGCGGAAGAAGCTGATAGACCATCATCGGCAGCAGATGCGCGAAGTAGTTCACAACCGTAGCAAAAGAAATGTGATTCTTCGCAATATCGCCAAGCAGGTCGAACAGCGTGAAAGCGTCAAACAAAATCATGAAGCTAACCAGCATCAGTACAACCCAGTAAAAGAACAATCCCAGGACGTAGAGATCGAATATCAGAGGAAACGCCCAGGTGCGGTATTGCCCGCTGCGCGGATTTCCAATCTGCACGGCAGAGCGAGTGATCACCGGAGCGCTCGCGGGTTTTACCGCTTCACGCTGGCTCTTCTGCTGATGCAGCAGAGTGCGACGGATGCGGTCCATCCAGCGCGCCTCCGGATGAATTTGCTCAATGCGGCGCAAGAGGATCAGCGCCAGCACGAACGTCACGATATTCGCCGCCCACACGCCAAGCGCGGCCGGCAGAACTCCATCCTGCGCGAAGTGAACGCCCGCGACAAAAAGCAGGTAATAGCCGCAGATCAACAATATCGTAAGCACAAAACCTGCAGCGCGTCCGCCGCGCCGCGGCCGCACTCCTACGGGAACTCCCAGCAGCGCGAAAACGAGGCAGGCGATCGGCAGTGCGATGCGTTGCTGCAATTCCGTGCGTGCTCCGCGAATGCTTGCGCCAGCAACGGAGCGCAACTGGTGAATTGTGCGCTCGCGGTCGTTCAGGCTCTGAGGGCCGCTTGCCGCGCTATCCGGATTCGATAGCGGCAAGTCCATGGATTCGACCGC
Source organism: Candidatus Acidiferrales bacterium (assembly GCA_030043155.1). The sequence continues at coordinate 2,254 of JASHYE010000207.1, forward strand.
GGAAGTAGAAAGATCATAGTGGGCTTGGTTTTTCGCATCGTATTCGTGCGTCGACACGTCATCCAGTTGCAGCGTCAGCTTGCCCGTTTTCGCATCGGCGACTACAATAGCGTTTTTCGCAACCGTGACTTTGGACTCTGCAGAGGAATCCGTATCCGCCAGGAAAACACCTCGCCAGCGCGTGCCCGATGCGCTTACGTCTTCCACATAGAGAACTGTATGCGGGAAACGCTCGTCAAACACGCGCGGCTGAATGGCAAAGGACGCTTGAGTTACTCGAAGGCGAGTTTCCAACGAGTTGAGCGCCCGCAGCGAAAGCGGGTTTAGCCAGAGCGTGATGCAGAAAGTCAGCACCGTAGCCGTGAGCGCGATGGCTCCAATGGGCACGAGCAGCCGCCGGAGACTGATCCCGCTGGCGTTGAGGGCGACGATTTCGCTGTCCGCGGAGAGGCGGCCCAGTCCGATCAGCACGCCGACAAGCATCGACATGGGAATGGTGAAAATCAAAATAGGCGGAAGAGAGCAAAGCAGAAGCGTGAAGATTTCCTTCGCTGTTGCCGAGTGCGCCACAACGAGGCTCATCAAACGCACCAGCTGTGGCACGAAAAATACAAAGGTAAATACAGCCAATCCGATCCACGAATCAGCCACGACTTCGCGGCAGATGTACCGATCGAGAATGCGCATAGAGAGCAAGGGATTCTAGCATGAGCGGCTCAG
>JASHYE010000208.1 GCA_030043155.1 Candidatus Acidiferrales bacterium
GTGTATGGCGGGAACAGTTTTGAAAAAAAGAAGCCCGATCCTGTCGGGTTGCAAATTCTGCTTCGCGATTTTGAAATTGGGCCGCGCGAAATGATGATGGTTGGCGATTCGGAAGTCGATATTCAGACCGCGCGCAACGCCGGTACTTTGGCGTGCGGTGTGACCTACGGGCTTGGGCACATGCAGCCGCAGCTCCCGCCGGATTTACTGCTGGACACGCTGGCAGATCTTCCGAAGCATCTGAGCAAATGAAAGCTCACTTTAACAACGTAGCTATTCGATGGGCGCTGATTGGCGGAATTGCGCTCTCTACGCCGTGGTTTGTTTCGCATTCCAGATTTCTGGCACGGAGCGATAATGCGCGTGCGCCGGCGTTTCGAATCGGCGAAAGCTTGAACTATCGAGTCGATTGGCAGCGTTATACGGGCGCAGCCACTGCGCAGTTGCAGATTATTGACCGAGGCGATTTTGATGGCGCGGCCGCGTGGCATTTCCGCGCGAAGGTTCACACGGCCGAACCGGTTCGCGCGCTCTACCCGATGGACGATCAAGTCGACTCCTACGCCTTGGGGGGCAATTTGACGACGCGCGAGTTTCACGAGCATTTGACAGAATTTGGAAAACTGGAAAACACGGAAGCGTCGCTTGTTTCGCCGCCCGGTAACGGCGCAGTTTCTAGTGAGCCGCGCGTGATTGTTCCGCCCGGAACGCATGATGCTTTGAGCGCTATTTATTTTCTGCGCTCTACGGATTGGACGGCGGGACAGGAAATTCGCGCGCCTGTGTTCGACGGCGAAGGCGTCTACCAGATGCGTGCAAGAGCCGGCGCGCCATCAGCGATACACGTGCCGGCAGGAACTTATGAGGCGACAAAAATCGAAATTCATCTGTTTGACGGAGACAAAGAAGTTCCGGATGAGAGTTTCAATCTGTGGCTTGCCGACGATAGCGCGCGAACTCCCGTGCTCTGTGAGGCGCAGTTGACGATGGGCAGCTTGAGGATTGAACTGGCCGGGAATTCAGCTTCCGACGCGCAGACAGGGGCGCTGCCGGCTACTCCACAGGCACATTCCAGTCATCCGGCGGGAAACTGATGCCCCAGAATTTCGGGGCGGGCTTGTCGAATTCGATGCCAACCTGCGCTTTGCCGCCCTGCATCTGGCCGACATAGACGATGCGGCAGCTCTCTGTCTCTTGCGTTCCTTTGTGCGTGAGCGTGATTTTCTGATCTGCCTTCACATCAGAGCGCAAATGGATGAGCGCGCCGTGGGCATTCACGACGAGCGTTTTGGTTTCTTCGTCGAAGAAAGTTTTTCCGTCGGCGTTTTTGCCGCGCACCACCACAGTGACAGACAGCATCACGCGCATGCTGCGCCGCCGCCCTTTGTCGAGAGCCAAATCGGACGGGTGTTCAGCCATTTCTACACGTTAGCGTGGTTCACGCGGAGGGGCAAACGGGAGTGCTGGTGCTCCTACGAGTCAGTTAACAGCATGCAAATAAACGGAACGGCGATCAAGGGTTTACCGGCGACAGCAGATTTCTTCAACAAGACCGCATATTATATGGCCGATGGTGATGTGGGCTTCCTGAATTCGCTGCGCGTTTCGCGAAGGCACGTTCAGAAGCAGGTCTACCCTTCCCGCGAGCTTACCGCCTGTTTCGCCCGTGAAAGCGGCAATAAATGCGCGCTTCGTGCGTCCCGCTTCGACGCCATTCAAGACGTTGGCGCTATTGCCACTGGTGGAGAGCGCAACGATGACGTCGCCTTCGACGGCAAGAGATTCAATCTGGCGTGAGAAAATGCGCTCGAATCCGAAATCATTTCCGGCGGCCGTGAGCACCGAAGTGTTCGTCCCAAGGGAAATGGCCGGCAAGGCTGGGCGAGTACGCTCGAGGCGGACGACAAGCTCAGCGGCCAAGTGCTGGGCGTCTGCGGCGCTGCCGCCGTTGCCGAAGAATATGATCTTGTGGCCAGCCCCGATCGCGGCGGCACAAGTTTCGGTGCAGAGCGCAATTTTCCCTATGAGCTCTTCCGAAAAATTCTCTTTGATACGGGCGCTTTCGCGGAGGTCATCGCGAATTTGCTGGACGAAAGGCTGCATGTTTTCTCCGATAGCGAAAGTGCCTTTGGGAAAGCGGTGTTGCTCTGTCGCAATCAGATACAAAAAACTACAGCAAGATGTGGCTGCTGCGCAAGAAGCATAGAATCAGAGAACGAAATCAGCGAGCGAAAAAACTCCCGACGAGAACGCCCAACACGATCAGGGTGAGAACCACGTAAGTCCAGTCCCGTTCCTTGAAAAATGCGAAGACGCTGAAGGCCACGCGAGCCAGCGGAGTGGCCACGAGCAGGACCAAGCCAAACTGAATCCAGTTGCGGCCCAGCGCAACGGACAAGCCTTTGACAATGCCGCTCAAACCACGCAGATTCTCCGGTTCAGAGCGGAAGACGTGGTAATCCGGAAGAGGGCCCTGATGGTGAATCACGTAGAAAACTCCGCCGATTACGACTACCGCGCAGGCGAGCAGAACGCCCGAGCGCAAAATGACAGAGATAAAGCGGTCCATTCGCTCGTCGGTCCATTGATTCTGACTGTTCTGCGCACTGGCCATTTATAATTTTCCCGTGATTCCTTTGATGAGCATTTCCGCTCCGAGCGCGACGATGGCGAGGCTGAACAAAATTCGCAGGTAGCGGGTGGTGGCTCCGGGAAGAAGGCGCGCGCCTATGAACGCGCCGAAGAGCACGCCGAGCATCACCGGCATTGCAAGCGCCGGGTCGATATACCCACGATGGAAGTAAATGCCTGCGCTTGCGGCAGCTGTGACGCCAATCATGAAGTTGCTGGTGGCTGTGGAAACCTTAAAGGGAATTTCCATCGCCTGATCCATGCCGAGAACTTTCAGAGCGCCGCTTCCGATACCAAGAAGGCCGGAAAGAATTCCTGCAGCGTGGCAGACGAGAAAGCCGATGGGAACGCGGCGCACGTTGTAGGATTTTTTGCCCTGCGTTGTCGGATATTCCCCGTTCAGGCGAAGAAGAATCGCAAGACGGTCGGACGGATTTGTGCCGCGAGCTTTCTGTTTGCGCAGCGATAAATAGGAAGAAAAAAGCAGAACGATGCCAAAGATGATGGAGATTGCCGAGGGAGAAACAGATGCGACAACGAAAGCGCCGAGCACAGCGCCGAGCGTGGTGGCGACTTCGAGGAACATTCCTATGCGAACGTTGGAATATCCTTCGCGAACATATGCCGCCGCAGCGCCGGAAGACGTGGCGATAACGGAGATCAGCGATGCGCCCGAGGCATAATGGATATTCACCTTAAAAACAAGAACAAGAAGGGGAACGATGACAATTCCGCCGCCGAGGCCCGTGAGTGAGCCGAGAAGTCCCGCGCCGAAAGCGCAGATGAGGATCAGAAGAGTAAAAAGAAGGACAGTCATGCGAGAGCGCGATCCGAAGCCAAGCGAAGGAAAGGTTTTGAAAAAAGGTGCGGTGAGCGGCTGCCGATCGTCATCAAATGCAAGACTCGCACATTACACCCGCTGCCGCAATGGATTTACGCGAGGGCGAAGAACGTGTGGAAGCGGCGAGATGTATGGACGGATTCGACTAATGCGAATTATCAAAAGGTTGCGGCGGGACTGCGGTTTTGCGCTTTTCATTCGCGTGATGCTGCGTTATCGTCAAACGAATGGTTGATATTCATTGCCATATTCTTCCCGGCTTCGATGATGGTTCGGATTCGATAGAGACCTCGCTGCAGATGGCGGAAATGGCCATTGCTGATGGCGTAACGCATATCGTTGGCACACCCCATGCAAACAGCGACTACGATTTTCTTCCTGAACTTGTGCGAGCGCGGCGGGATGAACTGCAATCACGGCTCGGAGAGCGCGTCTCGATACTGACCGGTTGCGATTTTCATTTGAGCTTTGAAAATGTGACTGCGGTTCGCAGCGATCTGCGGCGATTCACGCTGAATCAGGGCGAATATCTTCTGGTTGAGTTCGCGGATTTTTCGATTCCGGCGTCGCTGGACCAAACGCTGCATGAATTGCAATTGCTTGGCTTGCATCCGGTCATTACGCATCCGGAGCGAAATCCGCTGATTCGTTCACAATGGGAGCGGTTGTGGGGCTGGCTGCGGCGGGGCTGTTACGTCCAAGTGACGGCGCAATCGATTACGGGAGGATTCGGGCGCAGAGCAAAGCAGGCTGCGGAGTTACTGCTGGATGCGAATGCGGTGCATTTTGTAGCGAGCGATGCGCACAACTTGACGACGCGTCCGCTGCGGTTGAAGGCGGCATTCGATGCGGTTACAAACAGCCATGGCGGAAATGTGGCGCAGGCCCTTTTCGAAGGGAATCCGCGCGCAGCGGTTGAGAGCAGAGCCCTGGAGTATGTTCCGGAGCCAGGGGATTGGAAAAAAACGCAGGACGAAATGGAATTGGATTCGAGTCCGCCACGCAAGCGCTTCTGGTTTTTCTAGCTGGTTTTCTCACTGTTCATTTCACTGTTCATTCGAACAGGTTCCTCGCACGAAAAGCACGCCGTGATGACACCCTAATGATTTTGCGGTTTCGATATGCTTGTGTTGCGTGGTTGCATTTTCAGGGAGCACACCAGCCTATGCTGAAATGCCCGAACTGCGGATACAAGCAATCTGGCGGAGAGCGATGCGAGAAATGCTCGTCGCTGTTTTCGTATTCCTCGCCAGCGCAGCCAAAGAATTCGAAGAGTGGATTTTCCGCCGCCGCAAGGAATGAGAAGAGCAGCGAAGGGTTTTTTGTTTCGTGGCGGACGGCATATCGAATCGCAAGCGGCACGTGCCTGATGTTGCTGGTCATTGTGCTGCTGCTGATTTTTCATAAATCGCCGCCACCGAGAGTTTCGATTGACCCGCAAGCAGCCGCAAATGCGGCGGCGAAGATTTCTCAGGCGCAGGCTGCTGCACAACAGAATCAGCCGCATCAGGTGACGCTGAATTCGACGGAACTGAATTCGTATCTCAATTCGAACTTGCAGTTACAAAATGCTGGGGCGAAGCCTGATACGACGAGCGCGAATCCTGAAACGACGAGCGCTCCGGCGACCGTGCCAGATGCTGCAAGTCCCGAAGCGGCAAGTTCAAGCAGCGCCGGTTCATCGGACGTTCCTGCGGAACCCACGATTGACGAAGTACAGTCAGCGGTGAAAGACGTGAAGGTGGATTTGGTCGGCGATCTGGTGAAGGCATACGTGGTGTTCGATTTTCACGGCAAGGACATGTCGCTGGAGCTGGACGGGCATCTTTCGTCGGCAGATGGCTACCTGCATTTTGAGCCAACGGCTGGGGAACTCGGTTCGCTGCCATTGCCGCAATCGGTGCTCGATGCGGCGGTAGACAAACTGATGTCTTCGCCGGAGAATCGCGAAAAGTTGCGCTTGCCGGCGGGCGTGAGCAGCATAAAAATTGTGAACGGGCAAGTGGTGGTTAATTAGCAGCGACTCGCGACAGCGTCCCCGCGCTTAAGCTTTTCAATCCTACGAAAATAATTCCAGGATTTCCTCGCAGCGCTTGAACGGCGGTATGAGATAGGCGCCGGGCATTTCGCTGCGCGCCCAATTTAGCATGCGGCGAGCCAGCTCGAATCCGCGATCGCGCGCGGACACGCCGGCCGCCTCCATTTCCTTCAGCGTTGCTTCCGGAATCAAAATGCCGGGGACTTCATTATTCAAGCGCACCGCTTGTTTGTAGCTGGTGAGAGGCCAGAGGC
>JASHYE010000209.1 GCA_030043155.1 Candidatus Acidiferrales bacterium
GGATCCGTTTCGTCTGATCCACCTTTGCTAACGGCGCGGAGCTCGGTGCGAATTGTGTCGGCGGAGAATCCGGCGCGGAGGAGGCTGCGATAAAGCGAGGCGCGCTTCTTTTCGTCGAGTGGCTTGGCTGAACCTTCGGGGCTGCGAAGATTGCGCAGTTTGCGTTCGATGCGCGTGCGCACCAAGGCGTGCTCGTCCGTGTCGGCAAAAACGGAGTCCAGAGCAGCGTCGATGTGTCTGTCGGGGACGCCGCGGGCGCGGAGCTCGCGCGCGATGCGGAATTTTCCCTGGCGGCGAGTTTGCGCATGAGAGCGGGCATAGTCGCGAGCGTAACGCGCGTCGTCGATATAGTTTTGCTCGCGGAGGCGCTGCAAGACAGCGGCAGCATCGTCCGGATTTTCGGCGCGGGCTTTCAGATACTCCTTCATTTCGTGGACGGAGTGAGCGCGGCGCATCAGCGCGCGGACGGCAGCGGTGTAGAGGCCGGCTTCCGTAGAGAATTTGCGAGGGGATGAGCGCATGGGGAAAGAATACAGTGGCTAGTGGCGAGTGGCTAGTGGCGAGAGAAAGGCTGCCACATCGCGCATGACATAGCGCGAAGCGGAAATTCTTTGAAGCGCCGAAGCGCCGGTGAATACTTGTTGATTGAGAAATTGCAGAGCTCTAACCTCAGCGCTAGGGAATGGGTAATGGGCGCGCGAAAGGCCTGTCTCGTCTTCGCTCGGAAATTCCTGTTCTTGGGCAGCGGTGGGCTTTTGTGTGCGGTGGCGTTTGTGGCGGGCAGACCCTCTCACGGGATTGCGGCATGGAAAAGGGGCAAGCGGCTAGCGGACAAGAACTGAGTCCGGATTGTATTCATATTGTTCTATGTAACCGCCGGAGGGCACGCTAGGAGCGAGACAGTTGCTAACGATGGCGATTGGAGATGCGGCGGCCCCACCAATCGTAGTCGTCGCATTCCTCAGAGAAAATCCGGTGGAAGCCGAGGAACCCCGGCTCGATGCTGCTGTGCAGGCCGAACCAGAGCGCGATGGAAAAAAGTCCGGTGACGAGTGCGAGAACCTCGGTGCGTCCAGCGGTTATGCTCGCGGCTTCGACGATGCGCGAACCGATCGCGCCAGTGGTTCCGAGCTTGGCCCAAATGAAAATTACGTATGCGAGCGCAAGGGTTAGAACAAAGAGGCGGAGCAAGCCGCGCACGCCGAAGAAAAAAGTGTACCAAGGAGCTTTGGATTCAAGGCATGACATTTGAAGAGTAAATTTACATCATGAACTTTCACGCTGACAAACCATTTTGGCGAGATGGTTGCCACGGTTGCTACTGGACTGCGAAGGCCAGGCCTCCTCTACAGGATAGATGTTCTCAAACCTGGAAGGTCATGGTGTACGCGGCGACTACTTTGCGCGGGTGAGGCGCGCAATAGGAAATTCGACATTATTTTGGTCGTGATTTCGCAGGTTAGCGTTTGTAGCCGTCGCGTTAGTGGCGGGAGCCGGTGCGCTCGAATTCCACCATCTGGCGCTCCATTTCCTCGCGAGCCGCGTCGGCAGCAGAACGAATTCCCTGAATGCGCAGCTTGAATTCGTCGGGATTCGAGGCGCGCATGAGGGCTTCGTCGATCGTAATCAAATTCTTGGTGTACAGATCGAATATGGATTGATCGAAGGTTTGCATGCCGTACTGGCTGGTTCCCGCGGCCAGGGCATCACGAATCAAGCGCGTTTTATCGGGATTGATGATGCAATCGCGAATGTAGCCGGTGGAGATCAGGACTTCGACGGCGGGCACGCGGCCGACGCCATCGCTTTTACGCACGAGGCGCTGGCTGACCACGGCCTTCAGCGTAGAGGCCATTTGCAGGCGAATCTGTTTTTGTTCCGGCGGAGGGAAGACGGCAATGATGCGCTGAATCGTTTCCGTCGCGTCGAGAGTGTGCAAGGTGGAGAAAACCAGGTGGCCGGTTTCTGCGGCGAGAAGAGCGGTGGAAATGGTTTCGAGGTCGCGCATTTCGCCGACGAGGATCACGTCAGGGTCCTGGCGCAACGCAGCGCGGAGCGCGGTGGAGAAGGTGGATGTGTCGACTTCGACTTCGCGCTGATTGATGAATCCTTTCTTATCGCGGTGGAGATATTCGATGGGGTCTTCGATGGTGATGATGTGCTCAGGGCGGACGGAGTTGATGCGGTCGATCATGGCCGCAAGCGTGGTGGACTTGCCCGATCCGGTGGTGCCGGTGAGGAGGACGAGTCCGCGCTGCTCTTCGCAGATTTTTTCGATCACCGTAGGCAGATTCAATTCTTCGATGGTGCGAATCTTTGTAGGAATGACGCGCAAGACCATGCCGACATTTCCGCGTTGCTGGAAGACGTTGACGCGGAAACGACCAAGACCGGCGACGCCATAAGCCATATCGAGCTCGGCGGTCTCCTTGAATTTCTGCTTCTGCCGGTTGGTCATCATGCTGAAAGCCATGGAGAGCATTTCTTCCGGCGTGATGCGTGGGACGTCGGCGATGGGCTGAAGCACGCCGTCGATTCGCAGATAGGGGTGATTGCCGACCTTCAGGTGGAGGTCGGAAGATTTGTTTTCGACGGCTTTGCGCAAGAGATCGTCAACAGCGACGGCCATGGGTCACCTTTTGCCTTGGGAAGTGTCAAAACGAAACTAACATGCGGGTTGGGGCTGGGCAATTACTGTGAGCGAGGCGATTGCCTGAAAAGCAACTGTACGGAGGCGCGGCTCAGTCGGAGCGCGCGAACAGGGTGTGATAAAGCCAGGCACCGAGGACTCCACCAAGCAGAGGCCCTGCCCAGTAAACTCCGTGGTTGACCCAGTGATGAGAGAGAACAGCAGTGCCGAGGGTCATGGCGGGATTCATGGAAGCTCCAGTGTATGGTCCGCCGACGAGCACGCCGGCAAAAATGGCGAGGCCGACCGCGAAGCCTCCAAAGCGATGGAGGTGGGACGGCGCATCAGCGAGGGTTTGGTCACGCGCGTCGTTTTGGACCTGGGGGACTGTGGCGAAAAAGATGAAAACGAGGAAGAACGTGAGAATCAGCTCAAAAATGATTCCCTGAGTGCGCGAGATTTCGGCGGCGAGGTCGGGAGTCGCAAGACCGGCGGCGCGCCAGGTTTGGTCTGGAATTAAATGCGTGAGGGCCCAAGCGGCCGCTATGGCTCCAAGAATTTGCGCGATGGCGTAGAAAAGGGCCTGCAGCGAGCCGATTTTGCGCGTAACCCATGCGCCGATGGTGATTGCGGGATTGAAGTGGCCTCCCGAAATGTGGGAGAGCGCGCAAATGAGAATGGCAAACACGAGGCCATGCACAAGGGCGATGCCGACCGCGCCGAATCCCGGCTGACCTGCGGAGCGAAGGCCCTGGTCGGCGCAAACGACGCCCGCAGCGAAAAAGACGAAGAGGAAAGTTCCGAGTAATTCGGCGCAGAGCTTTTGCCAGATGCGGTACATGGGCGCTACCTCCTGCAGCGCGGGATTCTAGCAGGAGCGCGGCGAATCCAGAAGGAGTCCGGCGCGAAAAAGATAAGAAGGAGGTGTGCCGTTAGCATACGCGTTTCTGATGAAAAAACGACGATGGACTTTTGAGGCTAGCGCGCGGCGGCGGGGACGGGCGCTCCGGCGCCTGCGTGGACGGGAGTGAGCCAGGCGTGGCGGTTTTCCTTTAGGCCGCCGACGAGCGCATAGAATTCATCCTGCAATTTTTTGGTGACAGGGCCGCGGGCGCCGTTGCCGATTTTGATTTTATCGATGGAGCGCACGGGGGTCACTTCCACGGCGGTTCCGGCAAAGAAAACTTCGTCCGCGATATAGAGCATTTCGCGCGGAATCATCTGCTCGGAAACGGGAATGCCGAGTTCACCGCAGAGTTCGATCATGGTGTCGCGAGTGATTCCCGGAAGAACGCAGTTGGCGAGCGGCGGAGTGAACACTTTTCCATGGTGAACAATAAAAACGTTCTCGCCAGAGCCTTCGCTGACGTAGCCGTTCACGTCGAGCGCAATGCCTTCGACGTAGCCGTTGGCCATTGCTTCCATGCGAATGAGCTGCGAATTCATGTAGTTTGCGGCGGCCTTGGACATTTGCGGTAGGGTGTTCGGCGCGGATTTGTTCCACGAGCTAACGCAGACGTCGACGCCGCTCTTAATCGCTTCTTCGCCGAGATAGCGACCCCAGTCCCAGCAAGCCATATAGACTTCGATAGGCACAGAAAAAGGATTCACGCCAGCTTCGCCGTAGCCGCGCAGAACGATGGGGCGAATGTAGCAAGCGTCCATGTGATTGGCGCGAACGAGGTCGATAGCGGCCTGGCAGGTTTCGTCAATGGAGAAGGGATAATCCATGCGGTAAATGTACGCGGAGTTGTGAAGGCGCTCCATATGCTCGTGCAAGCGGAAAATGGCGGGGCCGTGAGTGGTTTTGTAGCAGCGAATGCCTTCGAAAACCGCGGAGCCGTAACTGACCACGTGCGCGACCACGTGAATCTGAGCGTCGTCCCAGTTGATCAATTTCCCGTTGTGCCAGATCTTCTCGGTTTTCTTGAGGGTCATCGCTGTCTCCGCGGGTTTTGGTTGTTGTTCAGCGAAGTGCGGTGCGGCAATCAGCTCAACAACAAGCGAATTATAGCACGCTGCTGGAGCGAGGCTGCGGGCGGGAGAATTGGCTCACGTGAAGCAGGCCGTCCATATTGGACGGTCGCAATTTACGGCTAACGGCGCAGGAGTTTGAAGGCAATGTTGGCGCCGAGACCTTGTTTGACGGCCAGGTAAATCCAGAGCATTGCAAACGGTTCGAGGAGGCGCGCGTTTTTCAGCGGGCCAGCATCGACGGCCTCGAATCCGAGGTCCTGAGCGAGCTTCATCACTGTGGATTTCGCGGCGGTGTTGTCGCCCGCGATGCACATGGTGACTTCATTGTTTCCGTAGTGAGTGTTGGCCATGTTGCTCGCGCCGGTGGTGTTGAACGCCTTCACCACGTGAGCGCCAACGGCCAACAGCGCGATTTGTTCGGCGGCAGAGGTGTTGTGGCCAATGGCGAGGCCGGAGAGATCGGGCTCAAGAGGATTCGTGCAGTCAATGATGATTTTCCCTGCGACTTTTCCGGCTGCCAGAACAGCGTCATGCGTGGCCGGCCAAGGGGTTGCGAGCACGATGATTTCGGCGCTCGCAGCGGCGTCATGGACGCTGCCGGCGCGCGCATTTTTCCCGATGGACTTCAGCAGGGTCTGCACTTTTTCGCTGCGTGGATCGGGCACGCCGTAATAGATGGAATGACCTTTCGCGGCCCAGCCTTTGCCTAACGCGCCGCCAACGTTGCCCGCGCCAAGAATCGCAATGTTCATGAGTTTAGTCCCTCCCGTGTGCTCTGCGATGAACGAGAATCGTGCCGAGTGAATGTACAGGAAAATAGATGCGCGCCGCACGCGGAAGATACGCTTTGAGCGAAATTCGAAACGAGCGGCTAACGCGGAACAAGTGCTGGATGCCGCGCGGAGGCGCGCTTTTTTGCCTCGCGCTCAACCTTTCGCAACCAGCGTAGTTCGGTTTCAAACTGCGCGATCATGAGCGTGATCATCCACACGGCTTCGTGAGAATCGTGGCCCACTTCTGCGCACACGGCTTCGATGGTCTCCTTTTCGCGGGCCAATTCGCGCTCGAGGAATTTTCGACGGCGCTGAATCTGCTCGTGGAAAACGCCGGGCCGCGATTGCCAGGAAAGTGCCATCCAGGTGAGAAAAGGTGGCCGTTCGCGCGCTGTCGCCCAATCCTCTCGCTCCAACGCGTCGGCCAAGGCGGCGCGGCCGTGCTTGGTGGTCTGAAAAACGCGACGTTCCGGGCCTTCCGCAGGACCGGCGCTGCGAAAGGGACGAGTGAGCTTCGCGCGCGCGAGCTTCTCCATTGAGTAGTAGACCTGGGGCCGCGACAGGTTGGCCCAGTCGCGAATCTGACGGCGTTCGAGCTCGGCATTCGCCTGGTAGCCGTGCATGGGCTTTTCGGCAAGCAGGCTCAGCAGAATCAGATCGGGAGTCGTCAGCGAATCATTTTTTCTCGCGCGCATTCTCAGCTTTCCGTTGACGGCTCCAGTACCACCACTGGCACTGCTCCACAGGCAAGAGGGGATTGCGCGCCTGAGCGACCGCGGCCCGAAACACGTCGAGGCAGCAGATGTCCTGACGTTGTCCTGTGATGCGGCAGAGCCGATTGTACATTTTACGAGGATCCTGCCGGGCGAGTTCCCTGATGGTGTGAATGCCGAGCAGATGAAAATCGCGTTCGATGGCTGGGCCGACAGAAATGAGCTGCTGAAAATCGGCTTGCGTGTGCGGCATAGCGGCTCCTCAAAGTTTCAGTTGACAGAACTGCCTGAACCACGTATAAGCAACCTAGTCTTAATTAGACTAGTACAAAAAATAGAGGAGGTCAAGATGAAAATCGCGGGGGGTTGCAGCAGCGCTGTTGATATTGGGAAGCGCCGTTCACTCACAAACACAAAAGGGGAAACGATGAAGGTCACGCGAATTACACCGGTTCTGTTTGCAGCGAATATCGAGCCATGCGTGAAGTTTTGGACCGAGCGGCTTGGATTTCAGAAGGTGGCGGAAGTGCCGGAAGGGAATACGATTGGTTTCGCGATGCTGGAGAAGGATGGGATTGAAGTGATGTATCAGTCGTACGCCAGCGCGGATAAAGACAATGCCTCAACGGGGCCGCTGGTGCGCAAAGGGCCGTCGTTTTTGTATGTCGAAGTGAGCGATCTGGACAGCATTGCGCGCGCAATGAATGGCGCGGAAATCGCCATACCGATGCGGACGACCTTCTATGGAATGAAGGAATTCGGAGTGAAGGACCCGGCGGGGCACGTGATCATGTTCGCGCAGAGGACTGAGACTGCGAAATGAGTTTGCGTTTACCGTGTTGCGCGAGTGGCGGTTGGGAGGAGCGTAGCGCAGACATCGCTTATTTGTCATTTCGGGCCAGGCGAGGAATCTGCCTTTGCGAATGGCCTAAGACAAATGCAGATTCCTCGTCGCTTCGCCTACCTGCGGCCCTTCCTTCGTCAGGACAAGCAGGGCAGGCTCCTCGGAATGACAATCAAATGACGTTTTGCTGTAAACAATTAAGGGAACCAATTCAACGCGTGCTTATTTCGGAGCGGGCGGTAGCGTAGAAGGGTGTTGCGCGGCGACGGGGTGCTGGAATTGCTTTGGCTGCGGCGCGTAGCGCTCCATGATCTGAAAATCGCGCCGCAATTCCTTCAGGCGTTCGCCGCGTGTGACTTCCCAGCCGCCGAGAAGCAAAAAAGGAATCACCGAGGCAAGAACCCACAGTTTGGCCCGGCGGTTGATCTTTTCTTCCGGCTCCCAGCGGAAAACGCGGCGGGAAATTTCGAAGGCGAGGATGAGGCTGACGAGCAGAGCGATAAGGTCCTCGACAACTTCGTGGGGCGTGGCCATGTGGAGCATGGCATTTTCGAGGCCGCTCGCGAGATAGGTAGCGGGAGAAAACAGGGTGAGCTTCTGCACCCAGCCCGGCATGATGATGATGGGAAACGTTGCGCCGGAGAGAAAAAGGAACGCGCTCCAGACGATGTTATCGATGACTGTGGTTTCCTGCATATCATTCGTGACGCTGGCAATGATGAGGCCAAGCGCGGAAAAGGCCGCTGCGCCGAGAGTAATGAGGAAAAAAACGGCGACAACATTTCCCCACGTGGCCATGTGGAAGATATAGCGGCAAATCAGGAATTCGAGCACGACGGTGGGCAGTACAAGCAGATAATTTGAAATGATGCTTGAACCGAGCATTGCGCCCGGACCTATGGGCGCGAGGCGGAAGCGCCGCAGAATGCCCTGTTCGCGGAACGTCACCAACTGCATGCTCATGCCAAAAAAGCTGCCCATGACAGTGATGGCCAGGACTGCGCCGAGCAGGTAGGCCACAGACATCGGATTGCCCTGTCCAAAGAAAAGCACAGCGAGAAACAGGAATCCCAGCGGCATCGCCACACTGAAAAACACGAACATGCGGCTGCGCAGCGCCAGCTTCATGCGCATCAGCGAAAGGGTCCAAGTCTGATTGACCAATTCTCAATCCTTCGAATTGCGATTCAGGCGAACCAAACACGATTTCACAGAGCAGGGGCGATGTCAAATCTCCGCACGAACTGGCGCGGCCAAGGCGCTTTCCGGTGTGCGGGATTCGCGCAGAAAAATCTCTTCGAGAAATCCGGGAATCTCGAAGATGGCGCGATTGGGATGAAGCGCGGCGTTCTGGCGATAAGTGGCGAATGTCGCTGGAACCAGCAGGCGTTCAACGGCTGGAACAATTTCGCGGAAGCTCTTCAATGAGAGGCCGACGTTGCGCTCGACAACCCAGCGGGCGTTGTATCGCTCCTGCGGAAGGGTCCACGCATTGCACACGGTGATGACGGGCAGCTCCTTAGCGAGCGCTTCGGAGACGCTGCCGGGACCCGGTTTGCCGATGAAAAAATCGGACAGGTGCATGTAATAGGGAATTTCCGTCGTGAAGCTCTCGACGTAAGCGCGAATTCGCCAGCTCCTTTGACGCAATGCCTGTGCGAGATGCTGATTTTTTCCGCAAATAAAAATCAACTGCAGATTGAGGCGGGAGCGATTAAGACGCTCGGCAATTTCGAGCATGACGCGATTGCCTTGGCCTCCAAAGAGCAGGACTCCGGTAGGCACATCGGGAAGCAGGCCGAGG
>JASHYE010000210.1 GCA_030043155.1 Candidatus Acidiferrales bacterium
GCCTGCGGCATCGGGCTCTTCCATTTCGTCACAACCATCTTGCCATCCGTGCTTTCGCCGTCTTTATCGCCCGTGGCTACCAGCACCATTCTCTTCGGCGTGTGGAATGTCATCTCAAAATCTGCTCGCGCTGCGAATTCATTGGCAATGCTGGGATACCATCCATAACTCGGGCAGAAATAGTTTCCCTCGCCTACGTGCTGGATGAAATGTTTGCCCTCGTATTGAAATGTCAGCGTTTCTTCCTGCCCTTGCGATGTCGGCTGCGGCAAAACGACTGCCACATAATCGCCGTAAGTCGGATAGCGATCCTTCGGCTCGCGTGGTTGAAAGAATGGGAGCGAAGCTCCATGCTCGTCCTTCACGGAAGAGACGCGCAAATTGGCGCTCAGCGAAAAGACCAGGACTCGCTCGCCCGCCAACTGATATTGCAAATCCGCCGCAGTTGTCGCGCTCATGTCCGCACTGCCGGTGAGCGTCGTGTCGATCTCATACCTTCGAGGCAGAAAAACTCTTTTCACCAGCGGATTCTCATTCAGTTGCATCGCATTCGCGTCGCCAGCGGGGAAGCTCATCCACGTATCGAATAAAAAGGCAGGAGTGCCTCGCGATTCGTACCTTCCCACCGTGACTTCTTCCAATTCCAGCGCATCGTACGTTGCCAGAATCCATCCCGCACTGCTCGTCTTCAAATCCGCGGCAAAATAAGCGGTCTTGGCGTGATCGCTCGAAAGCACGCCTTCGAAAATCCGCGGCACAATCTGCGCCGCCAAACCCTCTCGCGTCTGCTGACGGTCCTGATAGAGCTGCGCCAGCGAGTTATCGCCTGCATTTGTCCACTTGACCTGTTTTGCCACCTCTTCAAACGTGTCATCCGTAAAGCTGAATGTCGCCTCGGTAAAGTTCAGGTTCAGCGTCCTTTGTTTCGTGAAGAGTTCCAATTGCTCCGCTTCCGCTTCGTTGGGCGGCGTGATTTCGATTCGCCCCGTGCCCTTGAATGCCGCGCCGAAAACCATGCCATTGGCTGGTGCGGCAAATTGAATCGTTCCGTCCTGTAGCGTGATTCGAATGCGGTCGCGCGTGAGCGTCAGGTTCTCCACGTGCGCAGTTTTCGACGCGTCAAACGGCGCTTGCTCTACCGCGTTCCACACCGCCGTTGCATCCTGCACCGCAGCCGCCTGCGCCTCGCAAATGCCTGGGCGGACAATCGCCAGACACACAAGCGCCCACAACGGACAGAGCTTCCGTATTCGCAATCGGGCCTCCTGCTTTCGAGGACAGTAACTGAATGAATAGAACGGCATTGTACTCTTCTGTGACTCACTGGCAACCTTTGGGAAGAAGAGGAGTATGGAGGCAGAGAATCTTAAGGAACAATCACAGCTGCGCCATCAATCACATCATTTTTTACGGCTAACAGCGCTTCATTAGCTTGTTCCAGCGGAAAAACCGTCGACTTTGGCCGCAATCCAATCTCCGCGGCAATTTCCAGAAATTCACGCGCATCCTGGCGCGTCATGTTTGTCACGCTGCGAATCTGCCGTTCGCCCCAGAGCAGCTTGTCATAGTCGAACGCCGGCATTTTGTCGAGGTGAATGGCATTGATCGCTACCACGCCGCCTTTGCGCAAGCTCCCAAGCGCAGCAACCACCACCGCGCCGCTCGGAGCAAACGTCACCGCACGATCCAGCTCCACCGGAGGCTTTTCTTCTTCCGTCCCGACCCATTTTGCACCGAGCGATTCGCCAAGTCGCCGATGGGACTCTCCCCGAGTGGAAACATACACCTCGCATTTCCACGCATTCAACACGGAGATCGCCAGATGCGCCGAAGCGCCAAATCCAAAAAGCCCCACGCGCTCTCCGCGCTGCACGCCTGCTATTCGAATGCTCCGAAATCCGATGATTCCGGCGCAAAGAAGCGGTGCTGCATGCGCATCGTCGAGGCTCGCAGGAAGCGAATAAGCAAAATCCGCGCGAACAGCGGCAAATTCCGCATAGCCGCCATCCACGCTGTAGCCGGTAAACACCGGGTTGTCGCAAAGATTCTCCATCCCGTGCTGGCAGTAAGCACAGGTCCCGTCCACGCCTCCCAGCCACGAAACTCCGACGCGCGAACCCACAGCCGGCTCGCGCATCGCGCCCTCCGCAACCTCGCCGACAATCTGATGTCCTGGAATCAGCGGTTTCTTTCGCTGTTCGAGTTCACCCTCCACAATATGCAGGTCTGTCCGGCACACGCCACAAGCCCGCACGCGCAGCAGGATTTGGCCCGCCTCCAATTTGGGCCGTGGCACTTCACGAATCTCAAGCGGTTTGCTGGAAATGCTCCCTCGCGATGTCAGCACCGCCGCTTTCACGTCCTCATCCTCTATTCAATCCTCTCACGATTTACCCTGCACGTTTCAAAAACGCGCGCTTCTAGGTCACCCTGTCGCCGTTGCCGAAGTCTAAATTCACGCCAGTAGTTATGCTGTATCGGAGGGAGAAGAATATGGCGAGATACGGAAAGGCTGCTCAGAAGAGGGTCAAGAGCGCGATGCACCGCCGCAAACGCGGCACATTAAAATCCGGCAAAGGCGGAAAGGGCGGCCGGGTGAAGAGCCGCAAACAGGCCATTGCCATCGGACTCTCCGAAGCGCGCAAAAAGGGCGCGAAAGTCCCGCGAAAAAAATCCTGATCTTCAACCTGATTTCGCTGCGACGAACCGGCTGAAGCGCTGCGTTGCCTGTGAACCGAAGAACTGCCCGGAGCGAGGGGGGAACTCGCCCCGGGCTTCCCTGTGGGTTGGCTGCTTGGGGGAACTCTAGTAAGACCGCGCTGGGCCGGCGAAACGGTGTCTCAGGCGGCCCAGAAAAATATTGAACGGGTTCGAGCGGTGCAGGAAACTCAGCACTGGCCCGCGCCTCACTCCGATTCTCTGCAGCGCCCGCCGGATCCGAAAATCGCGTCCCGCGGACACCATTCCTTTTTCGAGCGTCTCAATCGCGTCAGAAGTTCTGCCCGCCTGCGTATAAACCTCCGCTAGGTTCAGGTAGAGTTGGGCGTGATTGCATTTCAGGTTCAGGGCTTCACGGCAGAGCGTTTCCGCATCGCCAAACCGCCGGTCCGCCATCGCCGCCAGCAGCCCTGTGTAGGAGAGATAAAAGGGGTTTTTCGGTGCCGCGCCCAGTGCGCGCCGTGCGTGCCCTAAAGCATCTTCTGGGTGACCGTCGCGCATGTGCTTCAGGCATTCTTTGAATTCCACCATTCCCGCATCTACAGCCGAAGGTCCCGCCATCGCGCCTGCCGCCATTGCATAGGACATTTGAGCCATTCCCGCATCCTTTCGCCCGCGCTACCCTGCGAGTCCCGAACTTCTTTCACCGCTGCCGCTGCATCAGCCCTTCCTTTTGCAGCGGATTGGCGACAAGCCTAGACCTGCAGCGCAATGATGGCTACTGGGCGTCAGTACAGTTTTGGTTCATCAGGGCGCGCGCCTCGCGCCTTTACCCGTGGGGACAGGCGAAAAAATGTCAGCAGACTCGGAGGCGGCGTTTCTCGCATCATTTGCGGGGATTTACGCTGATTCTGGCAGCGTGCCGCACGTCAAAATTCGGCGGCTAATTTTGTCGCGTGTTTCGCGTCAGAGCGGCTCTGGCTGCCTCAAATAGGCTCGCTTGCTCTTTCAACCCGCAGTCGTGGTTTTCTGCTTCGCCAAACGGGAGGAAATAAGCCAGTAGCCAAGATAGCCTATGAAGCTTGCTGCCGTAACAATCCAGCAAAGCGGCGCATTGAGGGTTATCGCGAAGACCACCACGCCCGCGGCGAACCCCCAGATGAACAGCTCGCCCCCGAACGCCTGCCCCCAGCGCGGCTTGGCGCCGCTCGACGGGACGCGCGCGCGGAGAGCAGGAAAGAACCGCGGTACAGCGGCGCAGTACTTGCGAAAGGATTCGCCTTGCGAGGCGTTCAGGGCGGCCTCTTCTCGGAAAATCAGCCGGTAATAGAAAAAGAGCAGGCCAAAAGTCATAACAAACCAGCCGGTGCGGCTGGCCAGAAACCCGACTCCTGCGGCCAGCAGAACGCCTCCCAGATACAGCGGATTCCGCGTCCACCGGAAAGGCCCATCCGCCACCAGGCTCTCCGAATGAAGCGCATGGTCATGCACAACCGCGCTGCGAAGGTACGCCGCCGCCCAGGTGCGAATCCAGCCACATAGAATGCAGAGAAGCGCAGCAAAGCCAAAAACGGCATGCAGCGGAACCCCATAGGAGGAGGGCGATTTGAGGTCAATACCGCGGTGCCACAGCACTTGCGCAACAGCGAGTCCGGCGGTCTGGTGATCGAAGTTGTAGCAGAAAAAACCAATTCCAAAAATCCCGCCGATGAACCAGAACCGCTGCTGAAACTCGAATTCCGTTGCCCGCATCATGCCGATGCGTTCGCGGCAGGCGCGTTCATCGAAATGCGGCTGGCCTGCGGACGCAGCGCAGCCAGGCTGCGGCGCTGCAAAGACACAAAAACAACCCCCGCGGCGATCTGCGCGATCAGCGCTCCGATCCACACCGCCTCATGCGCCGCCCACGACGCGGTGTCCAGGGCGAAGAGCGGCGTCGGCAGGAAAATCGCCGTGAATGCGTTGTGCCACAAATTCAGCGAGCTGACCACGAT
>JASHYE010000211.1 GCA_030043155.1 Candidatus Acidiferrales bacterium
GCCGAACTGATTCGCAACGGGCAAGTGATTCAGCGCCAGCAGGCGCTCAACGATGCCGTGGTGACGAAGGCTGCGCTCTCGCGCATTCTCGATTTCGATCTTTCCGTGAACGCGCATTTTCTGGGACGCTATCGCGCCGACGGCCTGATCGTGTCCACGCCGACAGGTTCGACGGCATATTCCCTTGCCGCAGGCGGACCGATTCTTTATCCGGTGCTGCAAGCATTTGTGCTCACACCAATTTGCCCGCATATGCTGACGAATCGGCCGCTGGTGCTGCCGGATAGCGTGCAGCTTGAACTGGATTTCAGCGCGCTCGACGAGCAGGCCTACCTGACACTTGATGGTCAGATCGGATATGAGCTCAAGCGCGGAGACCGCATCACCATTTCCAAATCGCCGTATCGCGTGAACCTGGTGCGTCCGCAGGAGCAGACGTATTACAAGGTGCTGCGCAACAAGCTGCGGTGGGGCCAGCGTTAGCGGCTGCGTTTAGCTAGAGGCGCATGTGGCGCTCGCGCTGCGCGGAATGAATTCTCTGTGAAATTTCAGGAGGCCAGCCAATGAAGATGAAGCTTGTGGGCAGCACGATCCTTCTTTTCGTCCTCGCGGTCGCTATGTCTTTTGCTTATGGGCAGCATCGCGTTCGCCGCGCTGCGCATTACACAGCGAATAGCTCCAGCGTCTATCCGATGCATGAAGGATTCGTGGACGCGCACGGCGTGATGATTTATTACATGATGATTGGGCGGGGCGCGCCGCTTTTTATCGTGCATGGCGGACCCGGCGCTTCGCATGATTATTTTCTTCCGTATTTGCTGCCGCTGGCGCGCCACAACGAGCTTGTGTTTATTGATGAGCGCGGGTCGGGGCGTTCGCAGCAGCTTTCCGATCCCTCAGGTTACACGGTCGAAAACATGGTTGAAGATGTCGAAGACGTTCGCACGGCGCTGAATCTCGGCAAAATTACGCTGCTCGGGCACTCATACGGAGGCGTCCTCGCGCAAGCGTATGCGCTCAAATATCAGCAGAACCTGACGCATCTGATTCTTTGCAGCACGTTTCCGAGCACAAAACAGATGAATGAAGTATTCGTACGCATGAAGGAGAAGATGTCGCCGGAGCTTCGCGCGAAAATTGACGCAATGGAAAAGCAGGGACTCTTCGGGCACGGGCCCGCCTATCGGCAGGGCCGTTATACCGATGATTATATGATCGCGGCGTGGGGCGAGGGATATTTTCCGTACATTTATCAAAACCATCCCGATCCGAATTACGATCCCATCGCGCAGGGAAATACGGCGTGGACGCTTTATCGTGAAATGTGGGGTTCAGATGGAGAATTCGTGATCGATGGGAACCTGAAATCAGTGGAGTACGTTGACCGGCTGCCTTCGATTCACGTGCCGACGCTGATCATCGCCGGCGATCACGATGAATGCGATCCATCGCTTTCGCGCGAAATGCACGACAAGATCGCCGGCTCGCGTCTGGTGATTCTGCCAAAAAGCGGGCACATGACTTTTGTGGACCAGCCGGATTTGTTTATTGGTTCGGTCGACAGCTTTTTGCATCCGGGCAGATAGCGCATCTGCTGCATTCGGCAGACGGCGGATATGGGCTAGACGCGTTCGGCGCGAATCAGGTCTGCGTGCGTTTCGCGGCGCTTCACGACACGGAATTTCGTGCCTTCGACCAGCACTTCCGTCGCGCGCATTCGCGAATTGTAGTTCGATGATTCGACAAATCCGTATGCGCCTGCGCTCCAAATCGTGAGGAGGCCTCCCGCTTCGACTGGCGCCATGGGCCAATCATGCACAAAGAAATCGCCGGACTCGCAGACCGGCCCAACAACGTCGACGCGCTCAGTATGCGCATCGGACCGGCGCTTCACCGGCGTGATGCAATGAGTGGCGCCGTAGAGCGCGGGGCGGATCAAATCGTTCATCGCCGCGTCCACGATTACGAAAGTCTTTCCCCGGATTCGCTTGATGTAAAGGACACGCGTCAACAGCACGCCTGCGTTTCCGACAAGAGAGCGTCCCGGCTCGACGAAAATCTCGCATCCCTCTTTCGCAAGCACCGTGAGTGCGCGAGGAAGCGCTTTCGCGTATTCGGCAAACGCCATCGGGCGCTCGTTCGTGTAACGAATGCCGATGCCTCCGCCGAGGTCGAGCGAGCGCAGCGCAATTCCTTCCGCGCACAGTTCGGCAAAGTATCTCGCCAAACGTGACGCCTCGCGGCGGAAAGGCTCGACGCTGGTGATTTGCGAACCAATGTGGCTGCTGATCCCGCGCCATTCGATCCACAGCGAATTTTTGTGCCGCAGATAGAGCCGCCGCGCTTCGGTCCAGTCAATTCCAAATTTGTGACGGTGGTGGCCCGTTGAAATGTGCGGATGGCCGCCCGCTGCAATGTCCGGATTCACGCGAATCGAAGCCGGCGCGGCGCGGCCCGCCTTCGAAGCTTCGCTCGCAAGCGTTTCCAGTTCCGCTTCGGATTCAATATTGAAAAGCAGAATCCGCGCGCGCAGCGCTTCACGAACCTCTTCGCGCGTCTTGCCCACACCGGAAAAGATGATGCGGTCGCCGCGAACGCCGATTTTCCGAAGGCGAAAAAGCTCGCCGCCGGAAACTATGTCAAAGCTGCTGCCGAGACGCGCAAAGGCTTTCAGCACGGCCAGATTCGAATTGGCCTTCACTGCATAGCAAATTCGGTGCGGCAAATTGCCGAGCGCGCGGTCCAGTTCGCGATATGCAGACGTGAACGCCGCGCGGCTGTAGACATACGCCGGCGTTCCGGTACGCGCAGCGATTGCTTCAAGAGACACGGACTCGCAGGCCAACGCACCGTGACGATAGGAAAAGCCGGGCATGTAAGTTGCGGGATCTTGTATTTTGCGGGAAATGTGAGCCTTCATTCGGACGAGTTTTATATCACTTTTAGGACGACAAGTGTGCGGTCATCGAAAGGATGCGCGCCGCCGGAAAATTCGTCCACGTCTTGTAGCAGGAAATCCGCGAGTTCTGCCGCGGATAAATCCCCATGTTCCGAAATTTTATCGCGCAGGCGCTGCCAGCCGTAAAACTGACCCGCCGCGTCCTGCACATCTGTCACTCCATCGGAATACAGCACGAGCGCGTCGCCCGGCGAGAGCACAAAGCGCATTTCATCGTAGGTAGACTCGTCGAACATGCCCACAGGAAATCCCACCAGCGGAATTTTCTCGCACTTGCCGCCTTGAAAAATAAGCGGCTGCTCCTGTCCGGCATTTGCGACGCGCAGGACGCGATCGCCGGGATGCCATGACATAAAACACATGGTCATGAACCGGCCCTCAATGCGTCGCTCGCAGATCACTTGATTCAATTTCTGCAGGACTTTCGCGGGAGACATTCGCTGAGGCGAAAGGCTGCGAAGAATTCCAACGCCAGCGGCGCCATAAAGCGCGGCCGCACTACCCTTCCCGCTGACATCACCGAGCGCGATGTCCAGCTCGCCCGAGTTATGCTGCAGAAAATCGTACAAGTCTCCGCAGAGCTCGCGGGAAGAAACCACGCGCGCCGCAATGTCCAAGCCATATTCTTTTCCGGGAACCGGCGGCAGCAGCGCGGACTGCAAGCGCCGCGCGGAAGTCAGGTCGCGCTCCATGCGCGCTTCGTCTTTTGCAACCTGCTCATAGAGGCGAGCATTTTCGATGGAGACAGCCAGATGCGCGGCGAGAATCGAGAGCGCCTGCACGTGGTCGGAGGTGAAATAGTTCAGTTGCGGGCTCTCGATATCCATGACGCCGATCACGCGATTTTTGTACAGCAGCGGAATCGCCAGTTCGGAGCGCGTTTCGGCATTCAACGAAATGTAACGCGGATCGAAGGAAACGTCGGGAACAACGACGGGGCGGCGCAAAGTGGCCGCTGCGCCCACAATTCCCTCATGCGGAGCGACGACCGAGCGCTCCTGAATGCGCTGGCCGAATTTCACGTTTATTTTGTGGCGAAACACTCGCGCCTGCTCGTCATAAAGCAGAATTGCGAAGATCTGATAATCGATTACGCGCTTCACCATTTCCGCGGCGCGGCGCAACACTCCTTCCACATCAAGCAATGTATTTGTTTCACGCGCGACTTCATTCAACAGCAGGAGCGTATCCGCCTGACGCTTGGCGCGCTCGAACAGCCGTGCGTTTTCGATGGCGCTGGCAATTCGCGTAGCCAACATCGCCAGAATGTTTTGCTGGTCGCGGGTGAAGTAATCGCGCTGCGAGCTTTCGATGTCCAGCACGCCGACGACGCGGCCTTGAAGCAGAAGCGGCACGGCCAGTTCCGACTGCACTGAATCGAGCGCGTTCAGATAACGCGGATCCTGGTGCACGTCGCCTACGCGTACAGGACGGCCGGTCGCCGCCGCTGTGCCGATGATTCCCTGCCCCACCGGAATGCGCCAGTTTTCGACGACTTCATGGCGATGGCCGATGGCAAAGCGAAAAATCAGTTCGCGCGAATTTTCGTCCAGCAGCGCGACGGCGAAAACTTCGTAATCGATCAGGCTCTTGATCTGCGCGGCGGCGTGCGACAACACTTCGTCCAAATCGAGCGAGGCGTTGATCGTTTCGCCGATCTCCGCCATCTTCGACAGAACTTCAGCGGGCAGTTCAGAGACAGAAACTGGTTTTGTCGGGTCCATTTATCTATTTGATGTAATTTGTGCACACCGCGACTCAGGTGTTTACGCCCGGCGCGGTGAAGGAACAATTATAACAGGCGAGATGCTTTGCGTTTGCGCGGAATCAGTGAAGTGCGAAAAAATCACCTTCACTGCGGCAAATCAGCATTGATTGGCAAACGGCCCGCAACATTACGCTCGTAAATTGCAGGCAGCGTTTGCTCCTGAGAGCTAATCCTTTGCGCCAGCTTCCTGCATGATTTTCACGCCGGAGCTGGTGCCGATGCGCGTGGCGCCGGCAGCAAGCATTTTTTTCAAGTCTTCAAGGGTGCGAATGCCGCCCGACGCTTTTACGCCGATTTTTGGTCCCACCGTCGCGCGCATCAGGGCAACATCTTCCACCGTTGCGCCACCGGCGTTGAATCCCGTGGACGTTTTCACGTAATCCGCGCCCGCGCGCACTGCAATTTTGCAGGCGCGAACTTTTTCTTCGTCTGATAACAGGCAGGTTTCCAGAATCACTTTGCAAATGGCCTTGCCGCGATGGCATGCGTCCGCAACGCGGCGAATGTCCTCCTCGACCTCGCTTTCGTCGCGGGATTTCAGCGCGCCAACATTCATCACCATATCGATTTCCTGCGCGCCGTGGTGGATCGCTTCCTGCGCCTCGAAAACTTTCGCGTCGGTGGTTGTAGCGCCCAGCGGAAAGCCGGCCACTGAGCAGACTTTTATCGAGGAGCCGCGCAGCATCTCCGCGACGAGTGGCACAAAGACTGGATTCACGCATGCCGAGGCGAACTTGTACTGCAGCGCTTCCTCGCAAAGTTGGCGAACCTGCGCGGCCGTGGTCTCCGGCTTCAGAATCGTATGGTCGATCAATAAGGCGATGGTTTTAGTTTGCGTTGTCACGGTGCAGGCTCGTATTCGCGCTTGAAGTGGCGACCCCGCCCGGAATCGAACCGGGAACCTCCGACTTAGAAGGACGGCGCTCTATCCGATTGAGCTACGGGGTCGTCGCACGATGATAGCATGGCAGCTGGCGGGATTTTGCCGATCTGGCCGGACGGCCTTTCCAAGTGAGCTACTCCGGCAGACGCACATTAGGTTTGGAGTGAGTTTGAGGGCAGTGGTAAAGAGCCGA
>JASHYE010000027.1 GCA_030043155.1 Candidatus Acidiferrales bacterium
GCGTCCAGCGCCGCCGTCGGCTCATCCAAAATCAAAACTTGCGCGTCGCGCAAATACGCTCGCGCCAGCGCAATCTTCTGCCACTCGCCGCCCGAAAGATCCACGCCGCCTTCAAACCGCGAACCCAGAATCTGCTCGTATTTCTTCGGCAACCGGCTGATCACCTGATCCGCCAGACTCTTCTCCGCCGCAATGCGCACGCGCTCCTCGTTTTGCGCTTCTTCAATTCGACCCATCGCAATGTTGTGCGCCGCGCTCATCTCATATCGCACGAAATCCTGAAAAATCACGCCTACTTCCTTCCACAAATCCTCCAAGTCGTATTCGCGCAGGTCCACGCCGTCGAGCAAAATCTGCCCCGCCGTTACGTCATACAACCGCACCATCAGCTTCACAATCGTCGTCTTGCCCTGTCCGTTTTCACCCACCAGCGCGATGCGTTCGCCGCGCTCCAACTTGAAGCTCACATTCCCCAGCACCACGCGCGAATGCCCGGGATACGAAAACGAAACGTTCCTGAACTCAAATCCCTCCCGAATCGGCCGCGGAACCGGCAATGCATTCGGCTTCGAAAAAACCCTCGGCTGCACCGCGAAAAATTCCAGCAAATCTGTCATAAACAGCGCCTGGTCCGCAATCCCCGAGAATGTCGAGAACACCGCCTGAATATTCGTGCTCGCGCCCGCAATCGCGCCCGTCAACAACGTCAAGGTGCCGATGCTGAACCGCCCCAGCACAGTCTCGTAAACTACATACGCATACGTTGCGTAATATCCAATCGTCCCTAATACCGTCAGCAAAGTTCCAACAATCAACTTCTGTCGCGCCAGTTGCTCAGTTTCTTCGTGCAGCTCGTCCGTGATCGTCGTGTAGCGCTTCACGAAAAACGGGCCCAGCCCAAAAAGCTTCAGCTCCTTGATGCTTTCTTTACTCCCACCGACAATCCGCAAGTAATCCATCTCGCGCCGCGCCGGCGTCTGGCGGAAATTCAGCGAGTAGCCGAGAAAAGAAAAATGTGTTTCGCCCACAAACGCCGGCAGCACCGCGATAAACAAAATCGCCAAAATCCACGGTGCATAAAACGCCACTTGAATGGCCAACGTCACCGTCGTAATCACTTGCTGGATCAACTGTCCCATCGCGCGAATCATCGCTACGCGATCCGTTCCCTGCACACGCGCGCGGTCCATCTTGTCGTACACCACCGCATCCTCGTACGACGTCAAATCCAGCTTCGACGCGTGCTCCATGATCCTCTTGCCGATATAGCGCGTGAACAAATCCGCAACCACCGTCTCGCAATAGTCCGCCACCCGCGAAAAAATCATCGCCAGGCATGCCAGCGCGAATTCCGCTCCAACAAGCCACCAGATGTAGTGAAGAGCGGGCGTGTGATACGTCAGCGCATCGATGATGTACTTCGTCACCAGCAACACGCCTGCCGGAATCACCGCCACCAAAACGCGGAACAGGATTCCCCCAAATACAGGCCGCGGCGCCGCTTTCCAAATCATTCCCAGCACCGGAGGCACATTCTGCAGCGCTTTCAGCCGCTCTTGCAGCGTGGGAGCGGGCGCTGCCTCCACCGTTCGCCGCTTCGTATTTTTTTCGGGGTCGCTCATGAATTTATAGACATCTGTCGCCGGGCCACCGTGATTCCGACAATTATAGTGCTTCTTCCGCTATTACGGCAGCAACGGTCTTCGAGCCCAGAAGAGATGCTGGCAAGTCGGCTAGCGCAAGGTGTACCTGAGGCTGTTTCAACTGCGGAAAAGCCTCGCCGTTGGAATTTCTCTCTCCCTCCGGCGATCTCAAAACCTTCGCGGGATGGTCCTGCAAGCTTTTCCTGGACCGGGCCTTGAATCTTCCGTGACCTCCGCCGGACTGCATCATGCCGCTCTAGTACCAGCCGCGCAATCCGTTCTTGCACGTATCGTGCCGCCCCGAAACGCCGCTAAGCCCTGTACAGTCTATCCTTTACGCACAGCTTCGCTCAATCCACCAGTCTTCGCCATAGCATTTTTTCTTCGCCCCAGCAACTTCTTCTATCCCATTCGCACCCGCGCCGCTTTGCTGTCATCCCGCCTGCCCTGAGGAGCGAAGGGAACCCAGCCTGTTGCAGTTGCAGTGCTGTTGTAATTGCGTTGTCATCCCGAAACCCGTCCGCGCCTTTCGCGGACGGTGTGAGGGATCTGCTTCTGCCGTTGCCTTCGGCTTGTCATCCTGAGCGGAGCGAAGGATCTCGTCGTGCGGCCTCTACCCCCGCGGACTCAGTCTCCTCAAACAATACCCCACGACGCCTCAAGACAACCTTTGCGATCTCTCTTGTGAGTCCGTCTCCGTACTCGATTAGGATGCGGGTGGGCGCGTGGGGACGCAGGCGCACACCACCCAACTCACGAAGCAAATCGACGAGCGCCTTTGTATCCGTCATAGGATTTACGCAAAGAGCTACTCCATAGTCATTCACTACTGCTCTGACGTCTTCCATTCCTATTCTCCTTTTGGGCGGTATTCCGCCTCTATATTCAGAGAACCCGCTTCGCCTGTCGCTTTTCGGACTTTCTTATCCAAAGCCATGTCAGGAACGGTCAGCTCCGTCGGCGCCCGTGCCGGGCGTGATAAAATGTGCGCCCAATGACCCTACATCAACAGCCCGACAATCCTGAGAGGATTCCTACCTACTCAAACTCAAAGCTGAAAGACTTCGAGCAGTGTCCACTCAAATTCAGCCTCAAATATCTGGACGGCATGGAAACCGGCGTCGAGACAATAGACAGCTTCATGGGACAGCGAGTGCATGAAGCGCTTAGGGTCCTTTATGTGAGCCTGCGAGACGATGACCTCTGGCCGCTATGCGAGCTGTCGCAATTCTATGAAGAACAGTGGGACCGCCGCTGGAGTCCCGACGTTCGCATCGTGCGCGGAACAGAAAAAGAGTACTTTGAGCGCGGCGCGCGTTGCATAGAGAATTACTATCGCGCGTACGAGCCATTTGCTGAATCTCGCACTGAGCTTCTCGAAGAAATAGTTGAATTCCCACTCAACCTCGGCTGGCGCGGGCAACGATCCTTCACAGGGAAAATAGATCGCCTAGCCTCGCGGCCCGATGGAAGTTACGAGATCCACGACTACAAGACGGGAAGGCCGAACGACGATAAGCTTGAAGAGAGTTGGCGTCAACTCGCCATATATCAATGTGCCATCCAATTCTCTCATCCAGAGATCAACGATGTTGAGCTAATCCTGCACTACCTCGAACATGGCGAGAATTTCTGCAGGCGGCAGACGGAATCGGAAACGGCAAACACTTTGCAAGATATGAAGCGTAAGATTATTTGTATCGAATCTCAAGTTTCTTTTCCTCCAAATCCGAGCCCGCTTTGCGATTGGTGCGAGTTTCGCAGGAGATGTCCCGCCTGGCGCTAGTTCCTCCCTCAATTCACTTCTCCTCGTAACCCATTCGTTGCATAATCCGTCCCTGCAAAAAGAAAGAGGGGTGTCCACGATGGCCGCAAAACGCAATCCTCGCTGTGCGCCTGTATACGCATTCTTGGCTGCACTCGCGCTTCTGCTTGCATTCATCATTCCTGCAGCGCGCGCGAACGCTTCTCATCATTCCAAAACGAAAACTTCCTCCGCGAAGACCAAATCCACTACGCCGCAACCGCTCGACGAAGACTACACCGCAAAAATCAAGCAATACACCACCGAGCCTTATCTCATCACTCCGCTCGTCGACCATCTGCCAGCATCCAAAACCGTTCCTTCGCCCGACAAAGTCCTCGGCTACGTGATTGGTACGCCCAATAAGCTCACTCACGTCGCCGACATTTACCGCTACTATCACGCGCTCGAAAAGGCTTCGCCGTGCGTCCGCACATTCGTCACCGGAAAAAGCGAAGAGGGACGCGACTTCATGGTCGTTGCCGTCAGCGACCCGCAAAACATCGCCCAGCTCGACCACTACAAAGACATCACCGCCAAGCTCTCCGACCCGCGCAAAATAACTCCCGATGAAGCCGCCGACCTTGAAAAAACCGGCAAGCCCTTCTACTGGCTTTCCGGCAGCATCCATTCTCCCGAAACCGGTTCGCCGGAAATGTTGATGGAGCTTGCCTATCGCCTCGCCGTGGAAGATTCGCCGATGATCGAGCAGATTCGCAAAAACATCATCGTGCTCATCACTCCCGTGCTTGAAGTGGATGGCCGCGACCGTGAAGTGGATCTCTACAATTGGGAAAAAGCCAATCCTGACAAGGAAGCGCCGAGCCTGATTTATTGGGGCCACTACGTCGCGCACGACAACAATCGCGACGGCATCGCCATGGCCCTCGCGCTTTCCAAAATTCAAATGAAAACTTTTCTCAACTGGCATCCGCAGGTCCTCCACGATTTGCACGAATCGATTCCCTTCCTCTACATTTCGACGGGCACAGGCCCCTACAACGCGTGGCTCGATCCCATCGTGATGAGCGAATGGCAGGAGCTCGCGTACAACGAAGTGCAGCAAATGACCGCTTACGGCGTGCCTGGCGTTTGGACGCACGGCTTTTACGACGGCTGGGCGCCGAACTACATGATGTTCGCCGAAGCCGGACATAACGGCATTGGCCGCTTCTACGAAACTTTCGGCGGGCGCGGCGCGGACACTTCCGTGCAAACCGTTTCACCCGAAGACACAACCATCACCTGGTTCCGTCCCAATCCGCCGCTGCCGAAAATCAACTGGTCCATTCGCGACAACGTGAATTTGCAGCAGAGCGCCCTGCTCATCGGCTTGAGCTATATGGCCCAGCGGCCCGAACAGTTCCTCGCGCGTTTTTACAACATGAGCCGCCGCTCTATCGCGAAAGCCACCACGGAGGGCCCCGCAGCGTGGGCGATTCTCAACGACGGCAAGCGTCCCGCACTCGATGCGCATCTCGCGCGCCTTTTGCAAGATCAGGGAGTCGAAATCGCGCGCTTGGATCAAGCAACGACGGTGACGACAAAAGCCGGTTCTACGAAGACCCTTGATAACAAAATGACCGAGAAGACAGCCGCCGTCGAGCAGGAGATTCCCGCCGGCAGCTATATCATTCGCATGGATCAGCCGTACAGCCGCGAAGCCGACATGCTCCTCGACACGCAGTATTACTCCATTCACGATCCCACGCCCTACGACGACACTGGCTGGACGCTCGGCCCGCTGATGGACGTCGCCACTTTGCGCATTACTGACCCTTCTATTTTGAAGGCCCCGATGACGCTGATCGATGGACCTGCGCAAGCGGCTGGAAAAATCGATGGCGGCGGAGGTTCTTTTCTCGTCAACGCAAATGCCGAGCCCGCATTGGCCACGCTCCGTTTCCGTTTGCATGATGTGAAAATGTTCGCGGCCGAAGATTCCTTCAAAGCGGATGGCCAGGATTTTCGCGCCGGCTCATTTATCATTCCCGCAGACGGAAATCCCTCCAACCTGCGCGATCAGCTTTCTTCGGCGGCGAACGATCTTGGCCTAGAAATTCATTCCACTTCCGCGAATGTCTCCGTCGCTCGGCATCCGCTCGAGGCACCGCGCATCGCTCTGGTTCACGACTGGATGAACACGCAGCCAGAGGGCTGGTATCGGCTCGCGCTCGAATCATGCAAAATTCCGTATGCGTACATCTCCGATGCGGTCATTCGTGAAACACCCGATCTCCGCGACAAATTCGATGTGATTATTCTTCCGCCTTCCATGCCGAATCTCGCGAGATTAATTAATGGAGTGCCAGCGCGAATGCTGCCCGACGGAACCGTTGCCGGGAATCCGATCCCGTGGGAAAAATCTGATCTCACGCCAAGTTTTGGCCTCGGACCCGATCAGACCAGCGACATTCGCGGCGGCTTTGATTTTTCAGGTCTGGCGAATCTGAAAAAATTCGCGGAGGACGGCGGATTGCTGATTACTATCAGCAGCAGCTCTGTTA
>JASHYE010000212.1 GCA_030043155.1 Candidatus Acidiferrales bacterium
CCGATGTTGCGGACGCCGCGCTTTTCCTCGCCTCTCCTCAGTCGGCTGCAATCACGGGGCAGACTCTGAATGTGGACGGTGGAATGTCTTTCTACTGATTGCTTCCACGCGGTCCCACTGTCGGCGCGCCCCGGCCGCCATGCCTCGCCGGTTCGCCTCTACCCATCCCAGTCCGCGATCGCCCGCTTCGCCAACGATGTAGATCGCCAGAAGGATCAAAAGAAAGCTTCCGAAAACAATCCCGAAGAGCAGCTCGGCGGCAATCAGTTCCTGAAAGAAATAAGTGTTAAGCGCAATTAGTGCAGCAGCACACCAATACACCCACTTGGGAATTCGACGGATTTGCATCTCTGGATTCACCTACCCCCCGCTGACTTAGATGCAAATCACTGGCCGAAGGAGTCAGAACTGAAGCGGTTTCGTCTCAGTGACTTAGCGCAAACGCTGGAGTCCCGAGATTAACCATTTGGCAAATTGCCTTCCGTGAATGTGCGAGAATTTGCATTCGAGAGCTAATGCCTGAGGTTTGCGCCTTCCCGCAGCTTGCGCACCAGCCATGCCAGCGTCTCAATGAAAAAATTGCGCGACATACGCGCACGCTCAGCGTCCGGCCAGCTTTTCATCGAAGTATGCCGTACCATCGCTGCCGCTTCCGATTTTCGTGCCTTTCCGCGAGGCTCTCGCTTTCAATGGGCCTCGAAGGGGTAGCGGTCGCCGGCGAGGACCGCAGCGGCAATACGGCGACGGGGCGCAATCGTGTCGATTGTGTCGCGCTTGGTGAACCGGCGCAGCACGGCAAGCTGCGTTCGGAGCGAATCGCCTTCCACTGTTCCGGCAAGGGCGGTCCGCGCTTCGCGTTCCGCGCGATCGGCAGCGTCAGCAATGAAAACGCGCGTCGCATCTGCCATCGCTGAACTTGCGTCGGCCGCATTCTTTTTCACTGCTTTCTGCGCACGGCGCAGGCAGGACTCCATTGCGTAAATTTCCATCACTACGTTCGCGAGCGCAGCCACGATCTCCTGCTGTTCGGCAAGCTGCTCCCGGAAGCGCTGCACCGCCGCGCCGGCGGCGAGCAGAAAAATCTTTTTGCTGTTGGCAACAACGCGCTCTTGCTGCGCGAACTCTCCGCTCGCGCTCTCTTCCATGGACGGCCCGGCGAGCACTTCCTCGGCGAGCTTCATCGCTGCGGGAATCAGCGGCAGAACCCCGGCCATCGCTCGCTTCATCAGCATCTGGATGATGAGCATGCGGTTGATTTCATTCGTCCCTTCGAAAATGCGGTTGATGCGGCTGTCGCGGTAAGCACGCGCGACCGGATAATCTTCGTGGTATCCGTAGCCGCCGAAAATCTGCACTGCTTCGTCGACGCAATAGTCCACCGTCTCCGAGCCGTACACTTTGCTGATTGAGCTTTCGATGGCGTACTCTTCGAGCATTTTCATGCCCTGCTCTGTTTTCGTTGTGCCGTCGGGAGTCGCTGCCGTCGCTGCATCGACTTGGCCGGCGATGCGATAAATCATTGATTCCGCGGCGTAGATGCGAATAGCCATCTCTGCAAGCTTCGCTTCAATCAGGCCGAACTGCCGGAGCTGCTTGCCGAACGCTGTTCGCTCTTTCGAGTATTTCGATGCCGCTTCCAAGACTTTTTTGGCGCCGCCCAGGCAATACGCGCCCAGGCTGAATCGTCCGGAGTTCAGGGTATTGAACGCGACAATGTGCCCACGCCCGATTTCATGCAGCAGATTTTCCTTCGGCACGGGTGTGTTCTCGAAGAATAACGCCACAGTCGAGCTGCCCTTGATGCCCATCTTTTTTTCTTCCGCGCCAACCGAAAATCCGGACGCGCCGCGCTCCACCAAAAAACAGGAGAACTTCTCGCCATCCACTTTCGCGAAAACCACAAACAAATCCGCAAAGCCGCCATTGGTGATCCACATTTTTTGGCCGTTCAAAATCCAGTTGTTTCCGTCGGGCGAAAGCGCCGCGCGCGTACGTGACGCCAGCGCATCGGACCCAGCCTGTGGTTCGGAGAGGCAGTAGCACGAAATAATTTCGCCCGTCGCGATGCGCGGAAGATATTTTTTCTTCTGCGCTTCCGTCCCAAAATAAACGATTGGCACGGTTCCGATTCCGGCGTGTCCGCCGTGGGTCACCGCGAACGACGCATATGCTGCCAGCTTTTCCGAAAGCAGTGCGGCGGAAACCTTGTCGAGGCCCGCGCCGCCGAACTCTTCCGGAATTCCGCCGGCAAGCAGCCCCAATTCTCCAGCCTTTTTCAAGAGCTGCGGCATCAACCCTTCTTTATGCTGTTCCAGCTCCGGAATGCGCGGCAAAACTTCCTTTGTGACAAATTCCTCCGCAGTCTGCCCGATCAATCTTTGATCGCCACTCATGTCCGCGGGAGTGAACACTTCCTCCGGCGTGCACGAAGAAATCAGAAATCCGCCGCCACGCGTCATGTTTTGCGAAACAGTAGTCGTTCCCATCCGATCTCCTTAGGCTACCCGCTCCAAAATTCCCGCAGCGCCCATGCCGCCTCCAACGCACATCGTCACCATTCCGTAGCGCCCTTTGCGCCGCTCGAGTTCGCGCAGAATCGTCGCCGTCAGCTTCGCGCCCGTGCAGCCGAGAGGATGCCCAAGCGCAACGGCACCCCCATTTGGATTCACGCGCGCCGGATCGAGTCCCGCCAGTTTAATCACCGTCAGCGACTGCGCCGCGAATGCTTCATTCAATTCGATCACGTCAATTTTATCGAGAGTGAGTCCCGCAAGCTTGAGTGCTTTCGGAATCGCAAACACAGGGCCAACTCCCATTTCTTCAGGGGGACAGCCTGCCGTCGCGAACGAGATGAATTTGGCCAGCGGCTTTGCGCCAATCGATTTCGCGCGTTCCGCAGACATCACCACGGCTGCCGCTGCGCCATCGCTCATCTGCGAGCTGTTTCCGGCGGTCACAACGCCTTTGGCGTGAAATGCAGGCTTCAGTTTCGCGAGTGCTTCGAGCGAGGTGTCCGCGCGTGGGCCTTCATCCATCTCGAAAGTGGACTTTGCGGTTTTCGGATGATTCCCGTTGGACCCGTCCACTGAAGTGAAGTTCACTTCTACGGGAACAATCTCCTGCTTGAATTTTCCTGCGGCAATCGCCGCGAGCGCTTTCTGATGGCTCTGTAGAGAGAATTCATCGGATTGCTCGCGCGTGATTCCATATTTTTTTGCCAGATTCTCCGCCGTTAGTCCCATGCCCAGGTAGGAATCTGGATAATGGTCCATCAACCACGGATTCGGCGAAATTTTATTTCCGCCCATCGGAATCATACTCATGGATTCCGTGCCTCCCGCGATGATTACATTCGCTCGGCCGGCGGCGATTCGCTCAGCAGCAATGGCGATGGCCTGCAAACCAGAAGAGCAGAAGCGATTAATCGTCATCGCGGAGGCTTCCACAGGCAAGCCCGCACGCAGCGATGCGATGCGCGCAACGTTCATGCCCTGTTCGGCTTCGGGCATGGCGCAGCCGAGGATCACATCCTCGATTTCTTTGGGATTCAAGCTGGGTACGCGGGCGAGTGCTTCGCGAATCGTCGCCGCCGCTAAATCATCGGGACGAGTGGCTCGCAGCGCGCCCTTGAAGGCTTTGCCCACCGCAGTGCGCACGGAGCTGACGATAACTGCTTCTCGCACTTCACCCATAACGCTGCTCCGAGAATGAGTTGAAGGAAATCCTGCTCGCTCTCTATTGGAAGCCATAGAAGCGGAAAATGCAACCGAAGGGCGGTAATCGGTTCCGATAAGCGAAGCCAACGTAATCGCCGTCGGACTTTTTTGGTGACATGACTCGCGGTTCGCGTAGAATGCGACGGTCAATAATTTATACGATCTGATTCGAGGAGCTGCGAAATGAATCACGAGCCGCGCATGTCGCGCCGTTTTTTCCTACGAACATCGAGCTTTGCAGGAGCCGCAGCATTTGCGGGAGGTTTCACGCCACTACGTGAATGGGAAGTCCTGAGTGCCAAGAAAGGTGGGGGCACTCATGCAAACACCGCGAAAGCTGCAGCGGGGCAGGGAAGTGAGCTCGGCGGTGCGCCCAGTTCACTCGACGAATGGATTGAGCGCATTTTTGCCTCTGGCGAATTTTTTGGCCGCAGGTTCGGACCCATTCGCTGGGAACAGGGCGGCAAATCGTACACGATCCTGGAACGGTCGCGCGGAGAAGAAGAGAAGCAGGAACTGGCGAGCTATGACACGGCAACGGGCGCACGCACGGTATTGTTTTCTTCCGTTGAGCTAATTCCTGCAGGCGCCAAGGAGCCGCTTGCCATTGACGATTTCGAATGGTCGAACGACCGTTCCCAAATTCTCGTGTTCACAAATTCTCAGCGCGTCTGGCGCGAAAACACACGCGGCGATTACTGGGTGCTGAATCGAGCGAGCAAAAAACTACAACAGATCGGCGGTGACGCGGCACCTTCTTCGCTGATGTTTGCGAAGTTCTCTCCCGACGGAAGCAAGGTCGCCTACGTTCGCGACAATAATTTGTATGTCGAAAATCTGAGCACGCAGAAAATCACAGCACTGACAACAGATGGTTCGGCGACGACCATTAATGGCACGTCGGATTGGGTCTATGAGGAAGAATTCGACGTGCGCGACGGATTCCGGTGGAGTCCCGATGGCCGAAGCATCGCTTACTTTCAGTTTGACTCAAGTCCGGTGCGGCAATTTTCGATGATTAATGATTTGGGCGCAGGGTTCCGCGAGCCTGTGACGCAGATTCCTTATCCCGATTATGGCGTTTACCCCAAAGTTTGGACGTATCGCATTCCCTGCGCAGGGACACCCAATTCCAACGTGCGCATTGGCATCGTGAATGTGAGCGACGGCCGAACGAAGTGGATCGATGTGACAGGAGACTCGGAGAAAAGCTATTTGCCGCGGATTCAGTGGGTGGAAGGCTCGAACGACATTTTGCTTCAGCATATCAATCGCGTGCAGAACCAGAATGACGCCTATCTCGCGGATGGAAAATCAGGACACACGCGGCGGATTTTCCGCGATGAGGACAAAGCTTGGGTGGATGTCAACGACGACACGCGATTCCTCGCAAAGCACAATGGATTCCTTTGGATCAGCGAGCGCGATGGCTGGCGGCACGTTTACATCATTCCACGCGATGGCGGCGAGCCGCAGCTGATTACTCACGGCGATTTTGATGTGATTGAGCTGCTCACGGTCGATCCAGCGGAGGAATTCGTATATTTCATCGCGTCGCCGGAGAATGCAACTCAGCACTATCTCTACCGCTCGAAAATTGATGATGCCTCCGCGCCGGAGCGATTGACTCCAGCGGATGCAGCAGGCGTTCACTTCTATGACATTTCGCCGGATTGCCAGTGGGCGTTGCATATTTTTTCGGCCTTCGACAATCCATCGGTCACAGAATTGGTGAGCTTGCCCGATCATCGCACCGTGCGCGTGTTCGTCGACAATGCCGAGCTGCGCGAAAAAGTGAAGTCGCTCATCTCAAGTCCCGTGGAATTTTTTCAGGTCGATGTCGGCGGCGGCGTGAAGCTGGATGCGTACATGATCAAGCCCTCCAATTTCGATCCTGCGCGCAAATATCCGATTCTTTTCAACGTTTACGGGGAACCAGCCGCGCAAACCGTCATGGACCGCTGGGCCGGCCCGGAAGGGCTTCTTCATCGCGCAATCGCGAACGAAGGCTACTTGATCGCCAGCGTGGACAATCAAGGCACTCCAGGTCCCAAAGGACGCGAATGGCGCAAATGCATTTACGGCGCCGTGGGCGTGCTTTCTTCGCAGCAGCAGGCCGCGGCAGTGCGCGCGATCGCGCAGGAGCGCAGCTATGTGGATGCGGATCACGTCGCCGTTTGGGGCTGGAGCGGCGGCGGCACGAACACGCTCAATTTGATGTTCCGTTCGCCGGAAATTTACAAAGTGGGAATATCAGTTGCTCCTGTCCCGGACCAGCGCATCTACGACTCGATTTATCAGGAGCGGTACATGGGCCTGCCACAAGTAAACGTGGACGGATACAAAGCCGCATCCGCGATTAACTTTGCAGAGGGACTCAAGGGCAAGCTTCTGCTCATGCACGGCTCAGGAGACGACAACGTCCATTTTGCCGGATCGGAGCTTTTGGTGAATCGCATGATTGAGCTGGGCAAGAGTTTTGACTTCATGGATTATCCGAATCGCACGCACGCGATTTCGGAAGGTCCGGGCACCACGATTTTCCTTTTCAAACGCCTGGTGCGGCATTTGACGACCTATCTTCCCGCTGGTCCCGCCGAACGGACGATGACGCTGAACCTGTGGCCCAAAACGTCATCCGCTTCGGCGAAATAGTTGTGCCTTGCCAGAGATCAGCGGACTTTTCGTAGAAAACTTCGCCAACGCCGATTCGCGCAAGCGAGCTAGGCTTCATCGTCTCCGACCTCGGTCTCCGCTTGCTCCAGTTGCTCAAGCTGCCGCCGCCAGTCGAGCAATTTGAGCATCGCGCGATTCTGCCGCCAATCGGGCTGCACCTTCACG
Source organism: Candidatus Acidiferrales bacterium (assembly GCA_030043155.1). Next base: position 6,558 of record JASHYE010000212.1, read on the forward strand.
TGCAGCTCGATAAAAATCTTTGTGCCGAGAATCTGCTCAAGCTCCTTCCGTGCCGCGCTTCCTATTTCTTTCATTT
>JASHYE010000213.1 GCA_030043155.1 Candidatus Acidiferrales bacterium
CACTTCGTGCGTCACGCATCACGGCGACTGCGAGCAAACGAAAACCTGCACCATCAAAGCACCGCTTCGCAAAGTGAATGACAGCATTCTTACCGTGCTGAGCAAAGTCACTATTTCGCAGATTGCAGACGACGCCCCGGCTTCCGAGGTCGTCGAATTGAGAATTTAGGAGAAAAGTATGGCAGTCAAGCTTCCGATTTATTTCGACAATCACGCGACCACGCAGGTCGATCCGCGCGTCGTCGACGCAATGCTTCCGTATTTCAACGAGAAGTTCGGCAACGCCGCGAGCCGCAATCACGCCTTTGGCTGGTCCGCCGAAGAGGGCGTCGAAGAAGCCCGCGCTCAAGTTGCGCGCCTCATCAACGCCACGCCAAAGGAAATCGTCATCACCAGCGGCGCCACCGAATCCGACAATCTCGCCATCAAAGGCGTCGCGGCGATGTATCGCGAAAAGGGCAATCACATCATCACGCAGGTCACCGAACACAAGGCCGTGCTCGACACCTGCAAGCGCCTCGAAAAAGAAGGCTACGAAGTTACCTATCTGCCCGTGGAGAAGGACGGCCGCATCAATCTCGACGATCTCCGCCGCGCCATCACGCCGAAAACAATTCTCATCAGCATCATGTACGCCAATAACGAAATCGGCGTCATTCAGCCTGTCGCTGAAATCGGCAAAATTGCCAAAGAGAAGGGAATCTTCTTCCACGTCGACGGCGTGCAGGCCATCGGCAAAGTTCCGGTTGACGTCCAGAAGGACGGCATCGACCTGCTTTCGATTTCTGCGCACAAGCTCTACGGTCCCAAAGGCGTCGGCGCGCTGTACGTTCGCCGCAAGAATCCCCGCGTGCAATTGACCGCGCTCATCGACGGCGGCGGCCACGAACGCGGCATGCGTTCCGGCACTTTGAATGTTCCCGGCATCGTCGGCCTGGGCAAAGCCTGCGATCTTTGTCGCGAAGAAATGGCCGAAGAGGCAGCGCGTCTCGCCGGCCTGCGCGACCGCTTGAAAAACGGCATCATGGGCAAGCTCGACGAAACCTTTATCAACGGCTCCATGGAGCATCGCCTGCCGCACAATATCAACATCAGCTTCGCGTACGTCGAGGGCGAATCGCTCCTCATGGGCATCAATGACATTGCCGTTTCTAGCGGCTCCGCCTGCACTTCCGCCACGCTTGAGCCTAGCTACGTGCTCAAGGCTCTCGGCGTTGGCGAAGATCTGGCGCACACTTCGATTCGCTTCGGCCTCGGACGCTTCAACACCATCGAGGAAGTGGATTACGTCACCGATCGCGTCGTCGAGACCGTCGAGCGCCTCCGCGAGCTTTCGCCGCTCTACGAAATGGCTAAGGAAGAGGGCGTCGACGTCAGCAAAATGAATTGGAAAACCGCATAGGGAGATTCAAATGCAACAGTTTTGGATGGATGTCTTGCCAACAGGCGATGCTCTTGTACCTTTCCGCGGGGTTTACATGCGGTCGGATCGCCACGGTGCGTGTCCAACCAAAGCCTTTGGCGCGTGGAGTGAGGTCCGCACGCATATTGTCTCGCTGGGTCTTACGGATCACGCCGTGGGCGAGTGTAAAGAAGCAATGCAAAACGGGAAACCGTACAAGATTCAATTAAGTTGGCGGCACGAGTTCGAAAATTTTTGGAGGGCATGATGGCTTATTCGGACAAAGTAATCGATCACTACAATAATCCGCGCAACGTCGGCTCGCTCGACAAGAAGGACAAAAATGTCGGCACCGGCCTCGTCGGCGCGCCGGAGTGCGGCGACGTGATGAAGCTGCAAATGAAAATCAATCCCGATACTCGCGTCATCGAAGAGGCGAAGTTCAAGACCTTCGGTTGCGGCTCGGCGATTGCCAGCTCATCGCTCGCCACGGAATGGGTACGCGGCAAGACCGTCGAGGAAGCTCTCTCGATCAAGAATACGGACATCGTCCGCGAGCTTTCGCTTCCGCCGGTGAAAATCCACTGCTCCGTGCTCGCCGAGGACGCCATCAAGGCGGCCATCTCGGACTGGAAGCAGAAGGCCGGCGAATCGAAGCCTGCCGCCGCCGAAGCCGCGACCGCGACGCCCGCGCACAGTTGACAATTGTATTGTCATTCTGAGGGCGCTTTTCGCAACGAAGCCTGCCTGCCGCAGGCAGGGATCTCGCCTCGGCGGTTTCAGTTGTCATTCCGAGCGAGTCCCGATTGTTTCTAACCGGGACGACGAGGAATCTGCTTTTGCATTCTTAGGGGGTCGGAGCTTTAGCTCCGACATAAATCCGACTCCTGTTTTTCGGGGCTTTAGCCCCTGAAGTACGGGTTGAACGAAAAGTTTATGATTCACGTAACCGAAAAAGCGGCGCAGAAAATCCGCGAATTGCTCGCCAAGGAAGGCGTCCCCGAGGACTCGGGAGGCCTCCGCGTCGGCGTCCAGGGAGGCGGCTGCTCGGGACTGTCTTACGCCATGCGTCTCGAAACGAAAGCGCGCGACCGCGACAACGTCATCGAGGAAAATGGCGCCCGCGTGTTCGTCGACCCGAAAAGCTCGCTCTACTTAGCGGATGTCACTCTCGATTTTGAAGAGACGCTCGTGCGCCAGGGATTCGTCTTTCAGAATCCCCAGGCCACGCGAAGCTGCGGCTGCGGCAGCTCCTTCACGGCGTGAGAATTGCATGAGAGGCAGGCCGGCTCTTCCGTTTCAGTCCTCGGCGGGGGAAATCCTGAGAATTCGATGAGCGCCACAAAGACCCAGACCGGAGTTACGCCTGTGGCTTTGCAGCAGGAAAACGCCTGTTGGAGCTGCAAAGCTCCCTCCGGCGGCGGCCATTTCTGCGCTGCTTGCGGCAAAATTCAGCCGCTCTCGCGCGAAGCCGATTACTTCGTATTTTTTGCTCTGCCGCAAAAATTGCAAATCGACGAATCCAGTCTCGAGCAGCGTTTCCATCAACTCAGCTGGAAGCTTCATCCCGATAATTTCGTCAGAGCCTCCGAATACGAGCGCAATCTGGCCCTCGAACGTTCTTCTGAATTGAATGACGCTTATCGCACGTTGCGCGATCCCATCTCCCGAGTTGAGTATCTCCTCCTCCGCGCCGGCGTTCGCAAAGAGGGAACCACCAAGCAACAAGCCCCTCCGGAATTGCTCGAAGAAGTCTTTGAGCTGAATGAGTCGCTCGACGAATTGCGCGAGGCCAAATCGGACGGTGCCGATCTGACCGAATTGCGCGCCAGGCTCACCGAAGCTCAGGCGAATTTCCAGGAAAAGCTCGCTGAAGTCGACGCCGAGTTGAACGTTGTCTTCGCAGAATGGGACCGCTTGCCGCCGGGGCCGGAAGGCGACGCCGCCCGCAAGTCTGCCATGGCTAAATTGAACGAACTACTGAATCGTCGCTCTTACATTCGCAATCTCGTTCGCAATGTCGGCGTCGAGTTAGAGCAGGGGTAGAGGGTGTTATGTTTACATTTGGAACGGGCGGTCGAATTATTAGAATTCACGCTAAGTCACGCAAAATGAGCAACATGGAAATTTCTAATCGTAAACTTTTGCGCACTTTTTGGCATTGATCGGTTAGCAGGAAACACGACAAATGGGCAAAACCGTCGGTATCGATCTCGGAACAACATTCAGCCTCGTGGCGTACATCGACGCGGCTGGCAAGCCGCAGTGTATCTCCGGTCCGTGGGGGACCACCCTCTGTCCCTCCGTCGTCAGCCTCGACGCCGACGGCAAAGTCGTCGTCGGCGAGCCCGCCCGCCAGCTCCTGCTGACGCAGCCTGAGCGCACCATTTATTCTGTCAAGCGCCTGATGGGCCGCGGCGTCGAAGACATTCGCGACGAACTGAAAATTTTTCCGTTCCGCATCGACGAAAACTCTCGGAACGTCATTCGCGTCCGCCTCGGCGACAAATACTTCACGCCTTCGGAAATTTCTGCATTCATTCTTCGCGAATTGAAATCGTGGGCCGAAGATTTTTTCAAGGACACCGTCGATCGCGCGGTCATCACTGTTCCGGCATATTTCAACGATGCTCAGCGCCAGGCCACCAAAGACGCCGGCCGCCTCGCTGGCCTCGAAGTTCTGCGGCTCGTCAATGAGCCTACCGCCGCCGCGCTCGCGTACGGACTGCACAAACAGCGCCGCGGCTGCGTCGCGGTTTATGATTTTGGCGGCGGAACGTTCGATATTTCCATTCTCAAACTTATTTCCAGCGAAGAAGGCGACATTTATCAGGTGCTCGCCACAAACGGCGACACGCATCTTGGCGGGGACGATATTGACAACGCGCTCTTCGAAATGATCAGTGCGGACATCTCTGCGAAATTCCATTTTGATGTTCGCGCAAATCCCGAAGCCGCGCAGCAACTGCGAAAAGTGCTCATTGCTGCGAAACATGAACTTTCAAACGTCGAGCACACGACCATCGGATTTGAAATTCCTGACGGCAGCCACGCGTACCTTCGTGAATTACCGCGGATTGATTTCGAAGAGATCATCGAGCCCATCGTGCAGCGTACCATGT
>JASHYE010000214.1 GCA_030043155.1 Candidatus Acidiferrales bacterium
AGACCACCACCATCGGCTTGCCTTCGTGCTTTGTAAGGGCACGGCTTTAGCCGTGCCGAAGATGCGTGTATGATCAGGGGTTTTAACCCCTGAGGTCGCTAGTGTAATCTTGAACGGCCTTTGTGTGACGGGCTGTCCGCCTATGACCACGACCGCCAAGCCGAAATTTTATCTGACGACGCCGATTTACTACGTCAACGCGCGGCCGCATCTCGGTCACACGTATACGACCGTCGTCGCCGACACGATTGCCCGTTACAAGAAAATGTGTGGCTACGATGTTGTTTTTCTCACCGGCACGGACGAGCATGGCCAAAAAGTCGAGCGCGCCGCGAAAGCTGCGGGCGTTACGCCTCAGGAATTCGCCGATCGCATTTCCGCCGAATATCGCGCACTCTGGCAGGAACTCGATCTTCCGTTTGATCGTTTCATTCGTACCACGGAGCCGCGCCACGAACGCGCCGTGCAGATGCTTTGCCGCAAAGCGCAAGACCGCGGTTACATATATAAAGGCGGATACGAAGGCCAATATTGCGTCTTCGATGAGATGTACGTGGACGAGCCGCTTCCGGGAAATCTTTGCCCCGAATGCAAGCGTCCGACAGAACGCGTCCGCGAGGAGAACTATTTTTTCAAGCTTTCTGCATTTCAGGACCGCCTTCTCGAACTTTACGAGAAGCAGCCCGACTTCGTTCAGCCGGAAACGCGTCGCAATGAAGTTCTGGCCTTCGTGCGCGGAGGCCTGCGCGATCTTTCCATCAGCCGCACTTCCTTCAAGTGGGGCATTCCGTTTCCCGCCGACGAAAAGCACATTTTTTATGTTTGGTACGATGCGCTGACGAGCTACATGACTGGCGTCGGTTACGCCGACGATGAATTGCAATTCGAACGCTACTGGCCCGCCGACTTGCATCTCGTCGGCAAGGAAATTCTCCGCTTTCACGCGATTTACTGGCCCGCATTCCTGATGGCTGCGGACGAGCCGCTGCCCAAGCGCATTTTCGCGCACGGCTGGTGGCTTTTCGCAGAAGAAAAAATGTCCAAATCGCGCGGCAACATGCAATATCCGCAGCCCATCGCGCGCGTTCTGGGCGTCGACGCGCTTCGCTACTTCCTGCTGCGCGAAATGGTCTTCGGCCAGGACGGAAATTTCAGCCGCGACTCGCTCATCACGCGTTACAACGCCGACTTGGCCAACGGCCTCGGCAATCTCGCCAGCCGCACGCTCACTATGATCCAAACTTATCTCGGCGGCCGCGTTCCTGCGCGCAATCCAAATGAAGAAAACGATCGCGACCGCGAAGTCGCCGCGCTGAAGGAAACCGTGTGCGAGGAAGTCGTCGGCTACTACGATTCCTACGATTTTTCGCGCGTTCTCGATTCCACCTGGGGCCTGATCGCCGAAGTCGACAAATACCTCGTCGAATTTCAGCCCTGGGTCCTCGTTAAGGAAAAATCCAAATGGGGACGCCTGGAAAACGTACTTTACGCCGCCTATGACGTGCTTTCTGCTGTCGTGCGCCTCGCGCATCCCGTGATTCCGCACGCTACGCAAAAAATCTGGGAACAGCTCGGCCATTCGACGAAACTTGAAACTCAGTCTCTCTCGCATGCCTGGTGGAAAGAGGATAAGCACCCATTCCAAATCGGCGCTTCCGAAGCTGTTTTTCCGCGTGTCGACAAAAAAGAAGCTTTTGAAAGGATCGAGGCCATGGAAGACGAAATTCGCAATCCTGCCGCCGCACATGCCGCTGCTGCCGGCGCAGGCGCTGGTTCACCGAGCGGCTCGCCTGCCGCCCCCGCCGCTCCAGCGTCCAACAAAATCGGCATCGAGGATTTCGCGAAAGTCGAAATGCGCGTCGGCGTCGTGAAATCCGCCGAGCGCGTCGCTGGCGCCGATAAATTGCTCAAGCTGCTCGTTGACATCGGCGATGAAGTGCGCCAGGTCGTCGCCGGAATCGCCGTCGCGTACACCCCCGAGGAAGTCATCGGCAAAAAAGTTGTCGTCGTTGCCAATCTCGCGCCTCGCAAGCTTCGTGGCGTTGAATCCAACGGGATGATCGTCGCCGCCTCCACCGGTCCGGAAGGCAAACCGGTCCTCTGCACTTTCACCGAAGACGTCCCGCCCGGCGCCCGCCTCAAATAACATGCTTATGAAGGACGCGGCCGCGGACAACTACGCAATTTCCGCGAAGTACTACGAAGCCTCTTACGCGGTCGCTGACCTCGTTGATCTCTCGTTCTATCTCGATTTGGCGCGCGCATCGGGCGGACCCGTTCTCGAGATGGGCTGCGGCACTGGACGTGTCCTACTTCCCATCGCACAAGCGGGCGTCCAGATTCACGGCCTCGACATCTCTTCCTCTATGCTCGACATCCTCCGCAAGAAACTGGAGTCCGAACCGCACGAAGTTCGCAGCCGCGTGACGCTTCATGAGGGAGACATTCGCTACGCGCGCCTGGAGCGTCAATTTGCGCTCGTCATCATGCCGTTTCGGCCGTTCCAGCACATGCACACGCTCGACGATCAGGTCGCTGCGCTGCGCACCGCCGCTTTTCACCTAACCGGCGAAGGGAAGTTCGCCTTTGACGTTTTCTATCCGAAGTTTGATTTGCTGCTTTCCGGCCTCGGCGAAGAAAGACTTGAAGGGGAATGGCCTGTAGAAGGGAAAGCGGGCCAAATCATCCGCCGCTTGTACCGCAAGGACTCCATTGACAAAATCAATCAAAGTTTCAGCGGCGTCTTTATTTTCCGCACATTTGAAGGTGATCGTCTCATTCACGAGGAAACCGCTCCGCTGCACATGACTTGGTTTCTCTATCCTCAGTTGCGAGCGCTGTTTTTACTCGCGGGCCTCGAGGTGTCAGAAGAATACGGCTCATTTGCCAAAGCTCCCCTCGATAATTCCAGCGTCGAGATGGTGTTCATTTTGCGAAAGGCGCGTCAGCGGTAACTATGAGAATCATCGATTCTCACGCCCACCTCGAATTTCCGCAGTTCGATGCCGACCGCGACGCCATGCTCGCGCGCGCCCGCGACGCCGGAGTCGAGAAAATCCTCGCCATCGGCAGCGGAACCGCCACGAATCGCCTCGATGTTGCCATTCCATTTGCCGAAAGGTACGACTGGATTTACGCCACGGTCGGCGTGCATCCTCACGAATCCAAGCTCGCGACCGAAGAATGGTTCACTGAACTGGCCGGCCTCGCGAAACATCCGCGCGTTCTCGCTTGGGGCGAAATCGGCCTCGACTATTTCTACGACCATTCGCCACGCGACGTTCAGCAAAATGTTTTTTGCCGACAGCTTCAGTTCGCCCGCGAAGCCAATCTCCCTGTCATCATTCATTGCCGCGACGCATGGCCCGACTGCCTCCGCATCTTCGAAGAAGAGAACTGGCGCGCCACGAATCTCGGCGGAATTTTCCATTGCTTCACCGGCTCGCTCGCCGACGCGCAGCGCGGCCTCGACATGGGTTTTCTAATTTCATTTTCTTGCAACGTCACCTATCCCAAAATGGCGCATCTTCTTCAAACCGCCGCCGCACTTCCGCTCGACCGCATTCTCACGGAAACCGACTCGCCCTTCCTTCCACCTCAGGCCATTCGCGGCAAACGCAACGAGCCCGCCAACGTCATCGAGGTAGCGCGCGCCTTGTCGAATGTGAGAGACTTGCCTGCGGAAGAGATTGCGCTCGCGACAGCCGAAAATTTTCGCCGCTTCTTCCGGCTGACGTGAATTGTCAAGGAGTCGGGCGATTGGTTTGGCCAGCGAAGCTTTGTGGGTCGTGGCTTTGGCCACGACATGAAGACTTGAACATAGAAGGGGCTTTAGCCCCTGAAGTACGGGCGTTGCAAGCTTTTTGCAATGTCAGTCGTGGAGGCTGTTATCGCCGTTCTGACTGTTCGCGAAATTTTTGATCTCGTCCGCGACGATCTTGCTCTCGTCGAACGCGAAATTGCCGCGCAGACCGGCGAAGCCATCGAGCCTATCGCCGAAATCGGCGGCTACCTTCGCGAAGGCGGCGGCAAGCGTCTGCGGCCTGCGCTGCTGCTTCTCGCTGCGGGAGCCTGCGGATATCAAGGCAGCGGTGCCGTTTCTCTCGGCGCTGTGGTCGAAATGATTCACAGCGCCACGCTCGTTCACGATGACGTCATCGACGGAGCTAACACTCGCCGCGGCCGCCCTTCCGCCAACGCCCGCTGGGGCAATCACATGAGCGTTCTCGCCGGAGACTGGCTTTACATGCAGTCCTTCAAGCTCGCGCTTCAGGAACGCAACTTCGTCATTCTGGATATTCTCATCAGCCTCACGCAAAACATGGTCGAAGGCGAGCTTCTTCAGCTCACTTGCCTCGACCGCATCGACCTCACCGAAGCCGAAGCCGCGGACCTTTCGTACCGCAAGACCGCGTGTCTTTTCAGCGGATGCGCCGAACTTGGCGCCGTTCTCGCCGACGCAGACGATTCCGTACGCCGCGCCCTCGCCGAATATGGTCATCAGGCGGGACTCGCATTTCAGCTCGTTGACGATCTGCTCGATTTCACCGCTTCGTCTGAAAAATTAGGCAAGCCTGTTCTGAGCGATTTGAAAGAGGGGAAAGTAACGCTGCCTCTGATCTTCGCTTTGCAAAATGGCGCTTCGCAGAATGGTGGTAGTCACGCCGGAAACCGTTCGGGCAGGGAACTGGTCGCTGCGGTTCTTC
>JASHYE010000215.1 GCA_030043155.1 Candidatus Acidiferrales bacterium
GTCGTCCACCTTGAATTCTTCCGGAATGTCCGCCGGAAGGCATTCGAGCTCGACTTCGCGGGTGACCATTTCGAAAATTCCGCCCTGAAGCTTCACGCCTTCCGGCTCGCCAAACGTGTGCACCGGCACCTTCACGCGCATACGCACATCCATGGCAATGCGCAGCAAATCCACGTGGAGCAGCGCGCCGCTCACCGGATCGACCTGCCAATCCTTGAGCATAGCCTGCTCGTCTTTCCGGCCCGACACTTGAACTTTGAAAATCGTGTTGTGTCCCGTTTCCGAGCGCAAAATACGCGCCACTTGCCGCGCGTTCACACTCATAGCAATCGGCTCATGCTTTCCGCCATACAGCACGGCGGGAATCTGTCCTGTGCGGCGTATTCGGCGCGCCGCATGTTTGCCGCGTTCTTCCCTGGGCGCGGCTTCCACCACAAATGCTTCCATACGTCCTTCCTTCTCCCATTCAAATCAGGATCGACAACGAATCGCTGAATAACGCTAAATAAAAAGTTCGCTGATCGAACTTTCCTCGTGAATCGAACGAATACCCCGCGCCAGCAGCTGCGCCACGCTCAGCACCTTGATCTTTGGCACGCGCTTCGCTTCATCCGTGAGCGGCACCGAATCCGTGACAATCACTTCCTTGATCGGCGACTTGCAAATGCGCTCCACTGCCGGGCCGGACAAAATCGCGTGCGTGCATCCGGCATAAACTTCCGTCGCGCCTTCCTTCAGCAACGCTTCCGCTGTTTTCACCAGCGTGCCGGCTGTATCGATAATGTCGTCAATCACCAGCGCCGGACGCCCTTTCACGTCTCCGATCAGGTGCATCACTTCGCTGACGTTCACGTCGATGCGCCTTTTATCCACGATGGCCAGCGGCGCATCCATCCTTTTCGCGAAAAACCGCGCTCGCTCCACCCCGCCTGCGTCCGGTGAAACAACCGTAGCTTTGCGAATCCCATTATTTTGAAAATACTCGACCAGCACCGGCGCGGCAAAAAGGTGGTCCACTGGAACGTTGAAATACCCTTGAATCTGCGGCGCGTGTAGATCCAAAGTCAGCGCGCGGCTCGCTCCCGCGGTCTCCAGCAAATCGGCGACGAGCTTTGCCGAAATCGGAACGCGCGGGCGGTCCTTGCGGTCCTGCCGCGCATATGCGTAATACGGAATCACCGCCGTTACCCGCCACGCCGACGCGCGCTTGAACGCGTCGATCATCAGCAGCAATTCCATCAGGTGAAAATCCACAGGCTGGCTGCACGCCTGCACCACAAAGACGTCGGCGCCGCGCACGTTTTCCAGAATCTGAAACCGCGTTTCACCGTCGCTGAACTGCCCGCGCTCCGCTTTGCCGCGAGGCACTCCCAGATACTGACAGATCGCCTCGCACAGAACAGGATTCGCGCTTCCGCTGAATATTCTCAGCCTGTCGTCGCCCAAAATCGTCCTCGTTTGCGATTTACCGCGGGAGCATGGCTCTGCGGTAAGAGTCTCGTGAGAGAGTTCGCGCTACAAAAACGCGATCTTCCGGAAATGCTCGAGCGGCTCGGCGCGCCTGCGCTGGGTTTCGGAAGATTCCGAACACCGCCGACCCGCTACCCGCCAGCGCGGCTTCCGCGGCTCCTTCCTGAAGCAATTTCCGCTTGATTTGACCCAAGCGAGGATGACGGTTGAAAACGGCTGCCTCGAAATCGTTCTCAAGGCCGCCGCCCTGCCGGCTCCAGCACAGAGCGCAGAAACTCCACATTTTAGGGGTTGCGGCGCGGGTTGTCAATCGTTCGTCAATCCATGTATAGGCGTCGCGCGTGCTGACTCCAATCTCGCGTGGAGAGACAACAAGAACGGTTTGCGCCACAGGAAGGTCCGGCAGCGGATAGATCTCATCGCCGCGATGCACACCGAGAGCGCGTCCGCCAAAGAGAAAAAATGGCACGTCCGCGCCGAGCGAGGAAGCAAGTTCCAGGAGTCGCGGCAAGCGCACGTCCCGCCGCGCCAATTTGAGCGCTCCAATGAGGGCCGCTGCCGCGTCGCTCGATCCTCCGCCCAGCCCGCGCGCTACCGGTATTCGTTTCGTAAGCCGCGCGCGAAATCCGTGGCCTGCCCCGATCTCACGCCGCGCGGCCTCCATGGCTCGCCACACCAGATTGCTTGCATCGGCAGGAACCGAAAACTGTCTTCGATCCGCGTTGGCACTGGCAATTTCGAGTTTTATCTCGCGCGAAGGAATTTTCTCCATTTCCAGTGAATCGTGCAGCGAAATGGATTGAAATACGGTTCGCAGTTCGTGGTAGCCGTCGGGGAGCTTTCCGGTAATGTGCAGGCACAAATTGATTTTTGCGAATGCCCGCAGACGGATTTTTTTGCCCATGCCCTGTCGTTAAAACAGGCTTTCGCTGTCAGAGGATCGCTGCGCCGAGCGTTTCAGGCTCTTCAGTTTGTTTTCAAGCTCGTTGACCTTTGCCGGCTGGTAATCGGCGGGCAAGGCCTTCTGCCACCAGGCGAGCGCCTTCTGCCATGTTTGCTCGGCACGATCCGGCTGGCCCATCTTCGCGTAAACATCGCCCAGATGACCGAGGATTGTGGGGTCCGTGGAATCATGGGAAATCGCCTGCTGCAGATATTGCTGCGCCGCGGGAAGATTGCCCTGCTTGAAATAGGCCCATCCGAGGCTATCCAGATAGGCGCCATTGGTGGGATCCTCGTTCACGGCGCTGTGAATCATGGTTATCGCTTCGTCCAGGCGAATGCCGCGATCCACCAGCATGTATCCGTAATCGTTCAGCACCTCCGGATCGTGCGGCTTTACCTCCAGCGACTTCCGGAACATTTGTTCCGCCTCATCGTAATTTTTCTCATCGTTATAAATCGCACCGAGCAGGAACCAGGCGCTTTCCTTGTCGCTGGGATCGTGAGAAAGATCAAGCGCTGAATTGGCGTCACGCACAGCATCCGCGTAGCGCTTCCCGTGGTCCTCGATTTGCGCCAGTTGCAGATACGTATCTCTGTCGATCTGGCCGTTGCTGCTGAGGCTGCGCAGCACTTTCGTCGCTTCATCGACTTGACCATTATCACCAAGCAAGTTGGCGTATTCACCCGACAACTGCGCGTCGCTCGAGTCCGCTGCGCGTGCTTTCTCCGCCTCGGCCAGCGCCTGTTTGATATTCCCGCTCGCCCGGTACGTATCGATGAGCAAGAGTTCGCCTTCTTTTTCGCTCTTCGGGCCTAATTGCTTCATCTCTTCGAAAGTGCGTTCCGCCGAAGCAAAATCGCCCGCGTCCCGGTGCGCCATTCCCAGCTGCTCATAGAGAATCGCGAGCGCGCTGGGCACCGGTTGACCGGAATCATGCTGTGCTTTGACTCCCGCGATAGCGTCCGAAAGTACTTCGATAGCGTCCTTGTATCGCGCTTGCGCTTCATAGAGCAGCGCCTCGTTATAAAGCACTTCAAGCAGCAGGTCGCTCGGCGCATATTTCTTGGCCTGAATAATCGCCGCTTCCGACTTGTCGAGCTGGTTCATGTGCCGGTAAATCTGGGAAATCCGCAAATAATTTTCAGCGTTATCGGGCTCCATCTGCGAAAGCTTTTGATACTGCTCAAGCGCGCCTTCATCATCATTATTGTCGAGCATCGCCTTGGCCAGGTTCGCGTGGTGAGTTGCTTCGTCAGGATCCAACGCGACAGCGCGCGAAAACGCTGCCTCCGCCTTGGCATTGTCTCCAGTCTTTGAATACGCTTTGCCGAGCAAATCATAAAGCGTCGGATCATCCGAAGAACCGGCGGCATTTTTCAGCAGTCCAATCGCATCTTCTGGACGCCCTTCCTCCAAATAAAGCTGGCTCAACTGCTCCAGCGCACCGGCGCTATCCGGCGAGCGGCTCAATATGCCGCGCAATTGGTCTTCCGCCTTTTTCGGCTGATTTTGAAAGCCGTAAAGCCGCGCCAGCCAGAGTTGCGATTCCACATCCGAAGGATCGAGTCTTTGAACCGCCTGCAGTTGCTCTACCGCCGAAGCGATCGTTTGCTTCTGCGTATCGTTGTCGGTCGCATCCGCTAATTCGTGAACGTAAATTCGCGCCAGCAATCGGTGCGCTGCCAGATTATCCGGGTCCTGCTGAAGCGCCGCATCGGCTGTTTGTATCGCGTCCGCCGTGCTTCCCGATTCCGCGTAGACTTCGGCAAGGTGCGCCGTAATCGCCGGATCCGCATCCAGCGTCAGCGCCTGTTTGTAATAGTTGATGGCCTGCTGCGCATCTTCGGATTTGCCGGAAGATTCGAATTGTTTTTCCGCCAGCGTGCCGAGCATAAAATCGCTATACGCCTGACCGCGCTTGGTTTGATCCTGCTGCGAATAAAGCGAAGTGCTATCGGGAGACTTTGTTGCATTCGGCGGCGTGACGCTCTGTGCCGCAGCGCCGCTCGCGCATAGCGCAACAGTGAGAATTGTTCCCGCAAGATGGCTTTTCATGCGCGCTCCCGTTTCCTCTCATTATTGTACACGCATCGAGAGGGGTCAAAGGCTCCCGGCCCGCGATTTCCTCACGCTCAATCTGTTCGATGCGCGCACGGGCGCGCGCGGTTAATGGCGAAAATGCCTGACGCCGGTGAATACCATGGCCAACCCAAGACGATCCGCCGCGGCGATCACTTCGTGATCTCGCACCGATCCGCCCGGCTGAATCACCGCCGCAGCTCCGGCTTTTGCCGCTTCCTCCACACCATCGGGAAAAGGAAAAAACGCATCGGACGCCACGATACTGCCTTTCAAGGGCATTTGCGCCTTCATTACCGCCAATTT